>JAMONS010000090.1 GCA_027065555.1 Hyphomicrobiales bacterium
ATGATGTAAGCAAACAAAAACACTCAGATTCTATGCGATCGGACTTTATTGCTAATGCCAGCCATGAATTGCGCACCCCGCTTACCTCGCTAATTGGCTTCATTGAAACTTTGCAGGGATCGGGCGCTAATGACAAAGTAGTTCGTGAAAAATTTCTAAAAATAATGGAAAATCAAGCTGAACGAATGTCAAAACTTATTGATGATTTGCTCTCCCTTTCTCGTATTGAGCAATCGCAACATGTTAAACCAAGTGAGCAAGTTGATGTTAATAAAATCATTTCAGATGTGCTTGAGACTTTGCAAAACCAAGCAAAAGCTGCTGGGCTTAAAATTATTTTGGATATAAAAACCCAGCCAGCAATTATCACTGGTGATGAAGATGAACTTTTTGAAGCATTTGAAAATCTAATTGATAATGCTATTAAATATGGTGAAGGTGCTGAACATATTGAGGTGAAGCTGGCACAAATAAATGATAATCCTGATTTTGATTATAGGTTAAATATTATTGATTTTGGGCAAGGCATAGGCGCAAAACATTTACCACGCCTAACTGAGCGTTTTTATCGTGTTAATGCACAAAACTCTAAAAAGAAAAAGGGCACAGGACTTGGTCTCTCTATTGTCAAACATATTCTAAATAGGCATGGCGCAACAATGAATATCAGCTCGAAAAAGGGCAAAGGCACTAATGTTGAAGTGCTATTAAAAAAATAAATATGCCTTTTTCAAGCTTATTTTTCAACTGTCATATAAGTGTTACATAAGAGACATAATAGCCTCATTAAATTGATTGATATTATCAAGAGGTCATTATGAAAACTAAATTCACCTCAAACATTGCAGCTCTTTCATTAATTGCTCTTATTAGCACAAGTGGCGCTATGGCTCGTGAGCAAATACAAATTGTTGGCTCATCAACTGTTTTCCCGTTTGCTAGTTCTGTTGCAGAACGTTTTGGGCAAACCAGCGATTTTCAAACCCCAATAGTTGAAGCAACTGGCTCTGGTGGTGGATTAAAATTATTTTGTGAAGGGGTTGGTGAAAAAACACCCGACATAACAAATGCCTCTCGTAAAATAAAGAACCAAGAAATTAAAAAATGTAATGCAAATGGTGTAACTCCTGTTGAAGTTAAAATTGGTTTTGATGGTATTGTGTTAGCTAACGCAAAATCAGGGCCCACTTTTAATATAACTACACAGCAAATCTTTTTTGCACTTGCAAGAAAAGTAATAATTGATGGCGAATTAGTAGATAATCCATATAATGTCTGGTCACAAATTGATCCATCTCTGCCGAATGAAAAAATTGAAGTTCTTGGCCCGCCACCAACTTCTGGCACACGTGATGCTTTTGTTGAATTGGTAATGATTGAGGAATGTCAGGCAGGAATAGAAGAAAGATTTTGCGCTGATATTCGTGAAGATGGTGCTTATATTGACGCTGGGGAAAACGATAATTTAATAGTGCAAAAATTAGAAGCTAATAGCGGTGCAGTTGGTATTTTTGGCTTTTCGTTTTTAGATCAAAATGCAGACATTTTACAAGGCGCTATTATTGATGGGGTTGCGCCAGAATTTGAAAATATTGCTCAAGGGGATTATAAAATCTCACGCTCCTTATATCTTTATGTTAAAAAACAACATGTGGGGGTAATCCCTGGCATTGCTGAATTTCTTGAAGAATTTACTTCTGAAAAAGCATGGGGTGAGGAAGGGTATTTAAGCGAGAAAGGCCTTATTCCTCTAGATGAGCAAGAAAAAATAAAATATAGAACTGATGCACAAAATCTTGTGCCTGTGCTTAAGAAAAACTAACATGATAAATGTCCTAACCATGATTTTGCTTTTTATCGCTTTATCATTTGGGATTTTTCTCATTGGGCGCTATCGGGCGCTAAAAATTTGCAAAGGCAAAATTAGGCTATTGCATTCAAAACCAGTTTTTCATGGCTCTTATCTTGCAATTATTTCGCTTGTTCCAGCAATTATTCTATCAATTATTTGGTTGTTGGTTTCGCACTATCTTTCGCAGGCCTATGTAATTTCTATGCTTGGCGATAGTTATAATATTTTACCAAAAGCTGAGCAAGCATCATTTTTGCGCCAAGCAGCAGCGCTAGCTAATGGTTCATCATTTGGCGAACCAAGCGACTTGCTTAAATTGGCATCAAATTATTTTTCTCAATTTTTAACTAACGGCAATATGATTGTTGCAGCGCTTAGTGCTATTTTTATTATTGGCGGATTTCTGTTTGCTTTTAAGAATATTACTCTAAAAAAACGCGTCCGCCAATTTGTTGAAAAAGCAATTTTGGCATTGCTAATTTGCGCTTCTATTGTAGCAATAATTACCACCATTGGCATTGTGCTTTCTTTGATATTTGAGAGCTTGAGATTTTTTGAAAAAGTGCCGTTTTTTGATTTTTTGTTTGGCACAAATTGGTCGCCGCAAAGTGCATTTGAGGGCGCAGGGGATCAGGCATCGGCTCGTAATTCCGAAGTTTTTGGCGCAGTACCAGTTTTTGCTGGCACATTATTAATCACCCTTATTGCCATTTCCATCGCCGCACCCATTGGGCTTATGTCAGCGATTTACCTCTCTGATTATGCCTCAAAAAATGTGCGTGCCATAGCCAAGCCACTGCTTGAAATTTTGGCAGGTATTCCAACCGTTGTTTATGGTTTTTTTGCAGCTTTAAGCGTTGCGCCATTTCTTAGGGGGGCTGGTGAAAATGTTGGTTTTACCATTTCATCTGAAAGCGCATTAGCCGCTGGTTTTGTAATGGGCATTATGATTATCCCATTTGTTTCTTCACTTTCCGACGATGTAATAAATGCAGTGCCGCAATCTTTAAGAGATGGCTCGCTTGCGCTTGGCTCAACCAAGTCTGAAACTATTATAAAGGTAGTTCTTCCAGCAGCTTTGCCCGGCATTGTATCAGCTTTAATGTTAGCCATTTCTCGTGCCATTGGCGAAACCATGATTGTGGTGATGGCGGCAGGGCTGGCGGCAAAACTTACTATGAACCCGTTTGAGGCGGTGACAACGGTAACGGTGCAAATTGTAACGCTTTTAGTTGGCGATCAAGAATTTGATAGTGCTAAGACGTTGGCGGTTTTTGCGCTTGGTTTAGTGCTATTTTGTGTAACATTAGCGCTAAATATAATTGCGCTTGGGTTTATTAAGAAATATCGAGAACAATATGATTGATAATAATAAAACCAGTTTAAATATTTCAGAACATACTTCTGATGATGCCCGCTTAAGGCTTAAAAAGCGTTATAAAAAAGAGCGCATGTTCAAACTGTTAGGACAGGGGGCGATTTTCTTTTCACTTGGCTTTTTGTTTTTATTGCTCTCAACCATTACCTATAAAGGCTTGCCAGCTTTTACCTATCATTTTGTATCGCTGCCATATGATATGAGTGTGCTTGAAAATCTTGATGAAGCCGCTCTTAAAAAAGCAGATTATGATGGCATAGTTCGTAACGCTATTCGCACAGAATTCCCGCAAGTTACAAGCCGTAAAGACAAAAAATTACTCTCCTCAATTCTTTCTTCTGGCGCGCCAGTTATTTTACGCCAGCAAATATTAAAGCGCCCAAAAGATATAAATAATCCAAGTAGTTTTTCAGTACCAATTTCAGATTTTGCTGACCTATATCTAAAAGGGCAAATAATTTCTGATAGGGTTGAAATCAGGACAGAAACTGCGCAAATTAGCATCGCTGAAAAACAAGTAGAAATTAGTTTTGCTGATAATATTTTTGATGAGATTGTCGCACAAATTTCAAGCCGCCTTGCAAATGAAGCAAATTTAATTCAACAAAGAATTGCGGGCACTATTCTTTCGCTTGAAAAAACCACAAGCGAGATTAAGTCAATTAAGGGGCAATTATTAAGCGCTCAAAACCCTGAAATTGAACGCTTAATAAAAAGAGAAATTGAATTAGTTGAGTTAATTGACAACTTAAAAGAGAAAGCAAAAGCCCTTGAAATCCGTAGTGAGCTAGCGCTTAAAGAGGGTGAGCAATTAACAAAAAAAGATAGATCAGTTCTGCTTTATTTTGGCGAAGCTATTATCAAAGCGCAACATGTTGCACCAAATAAAATTACTGGTAAATTGCTAATGCGATTTTCTAATGGCGTACCAACTCAGGCGCAAAAATGGCAATTAAGAATAATAACAGAGCCAGAAGTTAATAGGAAATTTTCAGATCAAGAAATAATTTACACCGATAAGTTGCAAGGTTTAGGGTTTATTTCAAAAGATTTTAACTGGATATTTGCCACCAAAGGCGCAAGCCGAGAGCCAGAAATGGCGGGTATTTGGGGTGCAGTTGTTGGCTCGTTCCTAACTATAATTATAACGCTTGCCCTAGCTTTCCCGCTCGGAGTATCAGCCGCCATTTATCTAGAAGAATTTGCCCCAAAAAACAAAATCACCACCATTATTGAAGTTAATATCAACAATCTTGCCGCCGTGCCGTCCATTGTTTTTGGTCTGCTTGGCTTGGCAGTATTTTTGAACTTTTTTGGCTTTGATAGATCAGCGCCAATAGTTGGTGGCATGGTGCTTGGCTTGATGACATTGCCAATTATTATTATTGCCTCTCGTGTTTCTTTAAGCTCAGTCCCCCCCTCAATAAGAGAAGCAGCGCTTGGCATTGGCGCATCAAAAATGCAAACCGTAATGCACCATGTATTGCCGCTTGCAATGCCTGGAATTATGACAGGAACAATTATTGGCATGGCACGAGCATTGGGCGAAACCGCGCCCCTATTAATGATTGGCATGGTGGCTTTTGTGGTTGATATACCGGGTGGATTTAGCGATCCTGCAACCGTGTTACCAGTACAAATATATATGTGGGCAGATTTTCCAGAAGCGGCATTTGAGCAAAGAACTTCGGCGGCAATTCTTGTCCTATTGGCGTTTTTAATTATAATGAATGCACTAGCGGTTTTCTTAAGGAAACGCTTTGAAAGAAGATGGTAAAATGAGCAAGAAGATAAAAGTAAAAGCACAAGATGTTAATGTTTTTTATGGTGAGAAACAGGCATTATTTGATATTGATTTAGATATTGAACGCAATCAAGTAACCTCACTTATTGGGCCTTCTGGTTGCGGTAAATCAACATTTTTACGCTCCATGAACCGCATGAATGACACAATAGATATATGTAGATTTGAGGGCTCAATTACTCTTGATGGCACTGACATTTACGATAAAAATATTGATGTGGTAGAATTGCGTGCACGTGTTGGCATGGTATTTCAAAAACCAAATCCTTTTCCAAAATCCATTTATGAAAATGTTGCCTATGGCCCCAAAATTCATGGCATGGTGAATAATAAAGAAGATTTAGATAAAACGGTTATTAAATCGCTTAAACGTGCTGGCTTGTTTAACGAGGTAAAAGATAGATTAGATGAGTCAGGAACTTCGCTTTCTGGTGGGCAACAACAAAGGCTTTGCATTGCCCGTGCGATTGCTACACGCCCCGAAGTTTTGCTAATGGATGAGCCTTGCTCGGCTCTTGATCCAATAGCCACTGCAATAATTGAAGAATTAATTGATGAATTGCGGCAAAAATTTACAATCGTTATTGTTACCCACTCAATGCAACAAGCGGCTCGTGTGAGCCAAAAAACTGCGTTTTTTCATTTAGGAAAACTTATTGAAGAAGGTGCAACAGATGAGATTTTTACTAATCCTATAAATAAAAAAACCCAAGATTATATAATGGGGCGAATTGGCTAGAAAGAGATAATAATGGAACATTTGAGTTCAGAACACATTGTAAGCGCATATTCAGAAGAATTAATTGATCTGGCTAACGACATTTCTAAAATGGGTGGCATGGTTGAAAATGCTATTTTGCAATCGGTTGATGCTTTGCTAAAACAAGATAAAAAGTCCGGCAAGCAAATTGCAAAGAACGATAGATTAATTGGTGATATGCAAAGAAAAATTGATGCAAAAGCTGTTTCAATGATTGCTAGACGGCAACCAATGGCCTCTGATTTACGGCTTATTATTTCATCAATTCACGTAGCAAATGATCTTGAGCGCATTGGCGATATGGCAAAAAATATCGCACGGCGCATTAAATATATTAAAGGGGCTGAGCTTTCAAAAAGCTTTTATATTGGCGTGCGCCACATGAGTGAAGTAACATTGTTACAAATAAAAAATGCGCTTAATGCCTTTGCTAATCGTGATGTTAAAGCGGCGATTGCGGTTTGTGAGCAAGATGATGAGGTCGATGCGCTTTATATGTCAATATTTCGAGAATTGCTAACCTATATGATGGAAGACCCACGCAATATTACTCAATGTACTAACCTGTTATTTTGCGCTAAAAATCTTGAAAGAGCAGGCGATCATGCAACAAATATTGCAGAAGCTGCTTATTACCTTGAAACGGGGGAGAATTTACAGGTAATGCTTGATGAAAGACATCAAGAACAAGATGGTGAGTAAATGAGCGCCAATGCTAAAATTCTTATAGTTGAAGACGAAGAGGAAATAACCACCCTTTTGCGCTATAATCTTGAGGCTGAAGGGTTTGTGGTTTTTTGCGCTAGCTATCATGAACAAGCCACAAAAACTCTTAATGAAAATTTGCCTGACCTTATTTTGCTTGATTGGATGTTGCCTGAAATATCAGGAATTGAACTTTGCAAACGCTGGCGAAAAAATTCTAAAACCAAAAACATCCCAATAATTATGCTTACCGCAAGAGGACAGGAAAGCGAAAAAATTGAAGGGCTAATAACGGGTGCTGATGATTATATAGTTAAGCCATTTTCCATGCTTGAGCTGATTGCCAGAATAAAAGCCCTATTGCGCCGTACCAGCCAAAAAGCATTAGCTGAAAAAATTGAGATCGGTGAAATTGAACTTAATCTTGACACTCATCGTGTTATTCGGGCAGGCAAAGAAATTCATCTTGGGCCAAAAGAATATGCAATGCTTGAATATCTAATGGCAAAACCGGGAATTGTGCGCACCCGTGAGCAATTATTAAATAATGTCTGGGGCAGTGATGTTTTTGTTGATGATCGATCGGTTGATGTGCATGTGGGGCGTTTGCGAAAAGCTATAAATAAGGGTTTTGATAAAGACCCCATTAGAACAATTCGTGGCACGGGTTATGCGTTTGATGAAAAATTTGATAAGTGATTTTACTTAGCCTCACCCTGAGCTTGTCGAAGGGTGAGTCTGTCGAAGGATGTAAGTACATTAACCCTATGGTTCGACATAGTGAGCTTGCCGAACTATCACCATGAGGTTAAGAAAACAACCCTATTTCTCTCGGCCAAAATCAGGCATATCTATTTCTTGACCCGCTTCAATGATTGAGCGTCTAATAGCACGTGTGCGAGTAAATAATTCTTCAAGCGCATCACCATCGCCCCTATCAACCGCACTTTTTAACTCATCTAAATCTCCTAAAAACTTCTCAAGCATTTCAAGCACCGCATTACGATTAGTTAAAAATACATCTCGCCACATAATTGGATCAGATGCGGCAATGCGAGTGAAATCACGAAAGCCACCAGCGGAATATTTAATAACTTCAGATTTTGAAACTCCCTCTAAATCAGAAGCAGTGCCAACAATATTATAGGCAATAAGGTGGGGCACATGCGATGTTATCGCCACCACTAAATCATGATGTTCAGCATCCATTATTTCAACGTTTGAGCCAAGCCCCTGCCAAAAATCACTAAGGAGTTTTATTGCGTCTTTATCTTGCTTTTCACTAGGAGTTAACATACACCAGCGCCCTTCAAAAAGCGAAGAAAAGCCAGCCTCAGGGCCAGAATATTCAGTGCCAGCCATTGGGTGCGCTGGAATGAAATGCACTCCCTCTGGAATAAGCGGGCTAAGAATTTTTTGCACATGCCCTTTAACCGAACCTACATCGCTCAAAATTGCACCCTGTTTTAATGAGGGCGCAATATTTTTAGCGATATTTTCAAACGTGCCAATGGGAGTGCAAAGAATAATTAAATCAGCCCCTTTTACGGCTTCCCTTGCATCAAGAAAATATTCATCGCCCAAATTTAACGCCTTTGCTTTATCAAGCGTTTGTTGTTTTCGGGTTGAAATGGCAATATTTTTTACCAAACCTTTTTGTCGAGCCGCTAGAGCTATTGAAGAGCCAATAAGGCCAATGCCAATAAGCGCAATTTTGTTAAACATCAGAATTTTCCTTGATAAAAACTTTTAGCACTTTTGCTACTTTTTGCATTGCCTGCTCATCGCCAATAGAAATTCGCAAAGCATTTGGCAGGCCATAAGCCTCAACCCTACGAGTTACTAGACCGTGTTTTAGCAATGTTTCATCAGCTTTTTTAGCGCTTAAGCCTGTCTCATCAGGAAAAAGAGCTAAGATAAAATTGCCTTGAGAAGGTAAGATTTGCAATCTATTACTAGCTAATTCTTTAGTAAGCCAAGCACGCCATTTTTCATTATGCGCTACTAGATTTTTGATAAAATCTTTATCTTTGAGCGTCGCAATACCTGCCGCTTGTGCCGCCATATTAACATTAAACGGGCCTCTTAAGCGATTTAGCGCATCAACAATATGAGGCGATCCATAAAGCCAGCCAAGCCTAAGCGCTGCCAAACCAATTTTTGAAAAAGTTTGCACCATCACCACATTTTCATTTTTTTCAACTAATTCAATGCCCGCATTATAATCTTTAGCATTTACATAGTGCGCATAGGCGCTATCAATCACCAATAAAATATCCTTGCGCATTCCATTATGTAAGCGTTCAAGCTCATTGGCGCTTAAATAAGTGCCGCATGGATTATTTGGATTGTCTAAAAATATAATTTTTGTGTCGGGCGTAATGGCTTTTAATAGCGCATCAACATCTGCTTTATAATTATTTGCTTTTGCAGTTTTTATTGTCGCTCCAGCGCCTTTGGTAACTATTGGATAGACCAAAAAACCATATTCATTAATTAGCGCCTTGTCATTTTCTCCCAAATAGGTTTGCGCCAACAAGTGCAACAATTCGTCTGACCCTGCCCCGATAACAATATTTTCAGCTTTGATATTATAAGTTTCTGCCAAAGCCTCTCGCAAATTTTTTGACGAGCCATCAGGGTAGGTTGCCAGATTATCGGCAATATCCTTATAGGCCTCAATTGCTTTTTCACTAGCGCCAAGCGGGCTTTCATTTGATGATAATTTAATTGTTTTTATGCCCTTTGGCGCTTTAGTGCGGCCGGGTACATAAATATCAATTTTTAATATTCCTGATTTTGGAATTGGTCGTTGGCTCATTTTTTTACTCAATAATATAGTTTTTATTTTCTTAGCCTGAAAAAACAAAAACCGCCATATATTATTTTAAGCTTTTACTAATACGAGCAGTTTGCGGCTTTAGTACTGGCATTTTAATCAATCTTTTTGCCCTTTGTCGCCGTGCAATGGCTGGGAAAAGTTTTTTCTTTGCCTTAACGCACATAGCGCCTGCAAAACTTGCGCCAAATATTGGCGCTACATTTTCAAATATTCTTTTTGATTTTAACAATAAAGAAGATTGCGAGGGCGGTAAATAAAGCGCATTTTCCCATTCGATTACCTCAAATGAATGCTCTTGTAACAGGCTTTCTAATTGCGGCTTAGAAAATGGATTGCCAAAACCAAACGGTGTATTATCTATTTGCGCCCAAAGCCCACTGCGGCGAGGCACAATTACTATAAGTTCGGCATTTGGTGCAGCGATGCGCCATAATTCACGCATTAATTCTTCACTATCAGAAACATGCTCAAAAGCGTGAACAGCTATGATTAAATCTATCGAACTATCAGGCAGGGGCATTTCTAATAAATCGCTAAGCACACAAATAGAATCCCCCTTAGGAGGCCACTGCATAATTCCCTGCCGTGGTGGCATTAAAGATAGCACCAATTCAGCTGGCTCTAGCGTAAAGCGTAAATATGGGGTTGCGTAGCCAATTCCAAGCACTCGTTTGTTGCTAACATCAGCACTTAGTTTTTTTATCCTTTCAAGCAATAAAGCACGGGTAACTCGCCCCAAAGGAGTTTTATAAAATTCAACTAATTGTTTTATATTAGGCGTCATTTGATAATTTCTTTTGTTGCACCAATATATATGTATACTATCATTCTTTGCATAAATTACATAGTTTGAAATTATAATAGAAGAATATAATGCAGATAAAAATATTTAGAGCAAATCAAGATAATTATCTTTATTTAATCCATGATGAAATAACAGGCAGCACCGCTTTAATTGATGCTAGCGATGAAAATGCTGTGCTTAAAGCATTAGACGAAAGTGGTTGGACGCTTAGTGATATTTTTATAACCCATCACCACTTGGATCATACAGATGCACTTTTGGCGCTGAAAAAAAGGTTCAATGTTAAAGTTAGCGGCCCTTTACTTGAGAGTACAAAAATTTCTGGGCTTGATAGGTTGGTCAAGGGAGGCGATAGCATTCAATTAGGCTCACTTGAATTTGATATATTAGATTTAGGTGGACATACAAATGGTCATATTGGTTATTTTGAAACTAAGGGGAAACATTTATTTAGCGGTGATGCGCTATTTTCGCTTGGTTGTGGGCGCATGTTTGAGGGAACTCCTGAGCAAATGTGGGCAGGTTTAGAGCGCATAAAACAACTGCCAAATGAGACAAAAATATATTGCGGGCATGAATATAGCGCCGCAAACGCTGCTTTTGCGCTATCAATCGATGCTAATAATGAAATGCTAAAAGCCCGCAAAACAGAAATAGAGCAGCAATTAGCAAGCGGCGAGCCAACCATTCCTGTTACGCTAAAACAAGAAAAAGCAACCAATCCATTTTTACGAGCGGATGATAGGGAATTTACTAAGGTCTTGAATATGCAAGATAAACAGCCAAGTGAAATATTTGCATTTATTCGTAAAGCTAAAGATGTTTTTTAATAGATATTGGCGCTAACCATTTGCATTAAGTAAAACCTAACAAATCATTAACAAGCAGTGCTGATTTATGATATAATGCCTATATAAGAGCAATAATGTTTCAAAATGAAACAGATAACAGGTATTAGGTGTCAAAATGTCAAATAGAGCAAATATCAGTCTTTATCGCCCTAATAAGAAACAGGGGCAATTTATTGAGCGCCGCAAAGCGGATCGCCGAACAATAATGAACAACCATAGTTTCCCAGCTTCTTTAATGACGCAAATTATTGTTGATCATCAGCTATTAATTGATGAGCCTAGTTTTTCTCGTCAGCCGCAAAATGGCTCAATTAACTCTTATCAAAAAACTGCTAATATAAGAATTAATCGTATGCCAGCAGGTTTTGGGCAGGATCAAATAGTATAAGAGGTCAAATAGTATAGGTTTGCCAAATAGTATAGAACGGCAAAAAGCGCTCAACTATTTCAAATTGAGCGCCAATCTATGATCAAATATCATAAATAATTACGAATTAGTCTTGAGGCTTAAGTATCTGACGGCCACGATATTTACCTGATTTTAGGTCAATATGATGTGGACGGCGCAATTCGCCGCTTTCTTTGTCTTCAACATAGGGTTTTGCCGTTAGGGCATCGTGTGAGCGCCGCATTCCGCGCTTCATTGGGGTAGTTTTTCTTTTTGGCACTGCCATTGTGCTGCTCCGTTTTTATAATCTGGTTTGCTAAATTTAACAAATTAAAGGAAATCCATTTTGTGCGGTTTATACATATTCAAATAAGGTTTGGCTAGCCCTAATTGCATATGTTTTTATTTTGCTAAATTTGCTCTTTTCCTAAGTGCATGCTTAGTTTATCTATGAAATATGAGTGATTTCCAAAATGAAGCGCAAAATTGCGCCAATGACATAAATAATGCCCTTAATGAAGCACTGAGCATAGAGAGGTTTTTTGAACCTTACGGAGATATCCCTAAACGTTTATTATTAGCTATGCGACATGGGACATTAAATGGCGGCAAAAGATTGCGCCCTTTATTGTTGCGCCAAACGGCTGCAATTTTTAACGTGCCACATGAACAAACAATAATTGCTGGTATGGCTTTGGAAATGGTGCATTGTTATTCGTTAATTCACGATGATTTGCCTTCAATGGATAATGATGATTTACGGCGTGGGCAAAAAACCGTGCATAAAGAATTTGATGAGGCAACAGCTATTTTGGCTGGTGATAATTTACTTACTTTAGCATTTGAAATATTAGCCTCACCAAATTCCCATAGAGAGGCAGAATTGCGCTTAAAACTTATTAGTGAATTGGCAAAAAGCGCTGGTGCTTGTGGTATGGTTGGTGGGCAAATGCTTGATCTGGTGAGTGAGAATGAGGTTATAAGCTTAAAAGAAATTGATAATATTCACGCAATGAAAACAGGAGCGCTAATCAGGTGTTCTGTACGTATGGGGGCAATTATTGGTTTGGCATCTGATAATGAGCGCATGGCTTTAACAAAATATGGAGAACTTGCGGGGCGGGCTTTTCAATTAGCCGATGATATTTTAGATGAAACCGCAACAGATAAACAATTAGGCAAAACCACAGGCAAAGATAAAAAAAGTGGCAAAGCAACATTGGTGGCAAATATTGGCGTAAAAGAAAGCAAGGTAAAATTATTAGAAATTATTGAACAAGCAAAAGCGGAGCTGAGCCTGTTTGGTGCAAAAGCTAATAGCCTACGTGCTAGTGTTGATTATTTTGGCCAGCGCGAGAGCTAGTTTTGAAATTAATAGCTCTGTCACTAGACATTATTTTGCGCTACACTTAAATACCAAGTAATATTGAAACCAAATGATGTCTGAACATAAAAAATGAAATTCTTAGATCAAGTAAAAGTATTTATTAAAAGTGGTAATGGCGGCTCAGGCGCTGTTTCATTTCGCCGTGAGGCCTATGTTGAATTTGGCGGCCCTGATGGCGGCACTGGCGGCAGGGGCGGCGATGTTATTGTTGAGTGTGTCGATGGGCTAAACACTTTAATTGATTATCGCTATCAACAACATTTCAAAGCACAAACTGGTGTGCATGGCATGGGGCGAGATAGATCTGGTGCGCATGGTAAAGATATTATTCTAAAAGTGCCAGTTGGCACGCAAGTTTTGGAAGATGATAATGAAACTATAATTGCCGATCTTACAAAAGTTGGGCAGGTTGAGACTTTGCTTAGTGGGGGCAATGGCGGGTTTGGTAATGCACATTTTAAGAGCGCCAAAAACCAATCTCCTCGCCATGCCAATCCGGGGCTTGATGGTATTGAAAAATGGATATGGTTGCGCCTCAAATTAATTGCCGATGCTGGTTTGGTTGGTTTACCTAACGCTGGCAAGTCGACATTTCTTTCCGTAGTATCTGCTGCCAAGCCAAAAATTGCTGATTATCCCTTTACAACCCTACACCCAAATCTTGGTGTTGTTTCATTGGGTGGGCATGATTTTGTTTTGGCGGATATCCCTGGATTAATTGAAGGAGCGCATGAGGGCTCGGGCATTGGCGATAGGTTTTTAGGCCATGTTGAGCGCTGTGCCGTACTGGTGCATTTAATTGATGCAACGGCTGAAAATATCATAGAATCTTATAATATTATTCGCTCTGAATTAAGCGCCTATGGGCATGGGCTTGATGAAAAACAAGAAATAATTGTACTTAATAAAATTGATGCGGTTGATGATAAGAAACTTAAGAAATTCAAAAAACTGTTAGAAAAGCAAACTGGTAATGAGGTATTGTTAGCCTCTGGCGTAACTCATAAAGGCATAGATGATGTGCTTTATAAAATCGTGGCCATTATGAAACAAAATAAGATTAAAAAACAAAAAGACAAAGAAACCAAAGAAGATAAACGATGGTCGCCCTAAACCCAATTTCTAGCTATAAAAGATTAGTTATAAAAATTGGCTCAGCGCTTTTGGTTGATAATAAAACGGGGCTTTTGCGCTCAAACTGGCTAAATTCACTGTGCCAAGATATTGCTGAACTTCAGTTACAAAATTATGAAATAATTATAGTTTCATCAGGCGCTATGATGTTGGGACGGCAAATCCTATCGCTCAATGCAAAAAACCTAACGCTTGAAAAACTACAAGCCTGCGCCAGTGTTGGGCAAATTGCTCTTTCGCAAAATTGGACAAATGCTCTTTCAAAATATGATTTAGTTGGTGGGCAAATTCTAATAACGCCTAATATTACCGAACAACGCCGGTTTTATCTCAATGCTCAAACAACAATTAACACACTGCTCGAGCTTAAAGCTGTGCCAGTAATTAACGAAAATGATAGCGTGGCAACGGCTGAAATTCGCTATGGCGATAATGATAGGCTTAGCGCTCGTGTGGCTTCAATGATTGAGGCCGATTGTTTGATTATTTTGTCAGATGTAGATGGGCTTTATTCAGCCCCCCCTCAGAGCGATGAAAGTGCCAAACATATTGCAAAAGTTAGCGAAATAGGTTCTGAAATTGAAGCGATGGCAGGTGCTTCAAGTTCGCACCTAGCACGTGGTGGCATGATAACTAAAATAGAGGCGGCTAAAATTGCTACTCAATCTGGCACTGATATGATTATTACTTCTGGCACAAAAAATCATTCGCTTAAAACACTGATAGATGGTGCAAAACACACGCTTTTTAGCGCAAATCAATGTCCACAATCTGCGAGAAAGCGCTGGATATTAGGCACGCTTGAAATAGCTGGTAAGATTTATATTGATGAGGGGGCGGCAAAAGCTCTAAAAAATGGGAATTCCTTATTGCCTATTGGTGTTACTAAGGTTGAGGGTGAGTTTTCTCGTGGTGATATTGTTGCAATTTTTTGCTCAAATGAAAAGGAAATCGCTCGTGGACTTGCTGGCATGGATAATATTGATGCTAACCTTGCTAAGGGCAAAAATAGTGAGGCGATTTTTGAATTGTTTGAAACTATTAGCCGCACTGAATTAGTGCATGCAGATAATCTTGTGTTAGTAACAAGTAATATTGGAATTAAATAATGGCGCAAAATATTAAACAGCTAATGCATGATATTGGCGCGCGAACAAAGACTGCCGCTAAATCTTTAGCTATTGCTAGCACAGAGCAAAAAAATATGGCGCTAAAGCTAGCAGCCAAATCTATATTGGCGGCAAAAAATAATATTTTAACAGCTAATCAAAAAGACATGGCTGCAGGCAAAGAAAAAGACTTAACAAGCGCCATATTAGACAGGCTAATGCTTGATGAAGCCCGCATAAAAGCTATTGCTACTTCGATTGAAAAAATTGCTAAATTAGAAGATCCTGTTGGTAAAGTAATTGCTAAGTGGGACGTGCCAACAGGTCTTAATATTGAAAGGGTTAGAACGCCATTAGGGGTAATTGGTATTATTTATGAAAGCCGCCCAAATGTAACCGCTGATGCAAGTGCGCTTTGTCTAAAGAGCGGAAATTGCGCAATTTTACGTGGTGGATCGGATAGTTTTCATTCTTCAAGTGCTATTTATCAGGCTTTTATAAAGGGAGCGAAACAGGCTGGTCTGTCTGGGGATATTATTCAGCTTATATCAACGACAAATAGAGATGCGGTTGGTGAAATGCTGAACGGTCTTAGTGGCAATATTGATGTGATCGTGCCTCGTGGTGGCGCAAGCCTTGTTGCTCGTGTGCAAAGGGACGCACGTGTGCCAGTATTTTCGCATCTTGAGGGGTTGTGTCATCTTTATATTGATAAAAGCGCTGATGTTAATATGGCGGTTGAAATTGCGCTTAATTCTAAAATGCGCCGTACTGGAATTTGCGGCGCAGTTGAAACTCTTTTGCTTGATGAAGCGATAATTGATACGCATTTAGAGCCAATATGTCAGGCTTTACTCGGAGCAGGTTGTCAGATTAGGGGCGATGAGCAAGTGGTGGCAAAAATTAAAAATGCTACAAAAGCAAATGAAACTGATTGGGCAACAGAATATCTTGATGCAATTATTTCAATAAAAATTGTTAAGGGAATTAAGGGCGCAATCGATCATATTGAAAAATATTCTTCTCATCATACTGAGGGGGTTGTTGCCAATGATAAAAATGTTGTTGCGCAATTTTTTAATCAAATAGATAGCGCCATTTTAATTCATAATGCCTCAACGCAATTTGCCGATGGCGGTGAATTTGGCATGGGGGCTGAAATTGGCATTGCCACTGGTAAAATGCACGCAAGGGGCCCTGTTGGCGTTGAGCAATTAACTAGCTTTAAATATCTAGTGCATGGCAATGGGCAGGTTCGTTCTTGAGTGCTAGAGAAAAAATTAGGGCAGAAAAATTGCCAGCGGATCTTGTAAAATTACCACTCTCTTACCCCAATATGCGTATTGGATTATTTGGCGGCTCGTTTAATCCAAGCCATCTCGGGCATCGCCTTGTTTCTCGCCAAGTTATGAAACGGCTTAATTTAGATGCTATGTGGTGGTTAGTAACTCCGGGCAATCCACTAAAGGAAAATAATAATTTAGCACCCCTTGAGCAAAGAATAAAAAACGCTCGCTCCCTTATCACCATGCCCAATGTGCATGTTACAGGTTTTGAGGCAGCGCATGGGTTTCGTTACTCTTATGATAGTTTGAGCTATTTGAAAAAAATCTTGCCAAAACGAAAATTAGTTTGGGTAATGGGAGCTGATAGTTTTGAAGATTTTCATAAATGGGAGCGCTGGCGAGATATTGCTAATTTAATGCCAATGGCAATTTATGCTAGACCTAATGCAAACATAAAGGCCCTTTCATCAAAGGCTGCCATTAACCTAGCTAAATATCGACTTGATGAATATGACGCAAAAATATTGCCAGATTGCAAAGCTCCTAAATGGGTTTATTTACACGGAATTATGTCTGAACTTTCATCAACTAAAATCCGTGAAAAAAACAATATTTAGCTTCTTTACATAAGTTCATAAAAACCCCATAATTAAACAGCATGCAATAAGCGTGATAATAGTAGGAAATTATACAATAAATGACATACGGGCATTCCCCTTTCGTGATGGCTAAAATATTGATGAGGGATCATCAATAATGGCGACATCACCTACAAAAAGCACAAATAGCAAAATAGCAAAGCAATCTAAAACTGATGACACTCAAAAGCCAAAACCTATGATTGATGTAATTATTCAAAGCTTAGAAGATGCTAAAGCTGAAGATATCGTTGCAATAGATATTAGGGGTAAATCTTCTCTTGGTGATTATATGGTTGTGGCTTCTGGCCGCTCGCACCGCCATGTTGGGGCGGTTGCAGCTCAATTAGCACATGCTCTAAAAGAAAATGGATTTGAAAGGCCTCTCCTTGAAGGCTTGCCGCATTGTGATTGGGTATTGGTTGATGGCGGCGATGTTATTGTGCATATTTTTAGACCAGAAGTGCGTGAATTTTATAATATTGAAAAAATGTGGTCGGCTGAGTTTGGAAATGATAGTTCAACTGAACAACCTACAAAATGAATGTCAGCATAATTTGCGTTGGGCGTATGAAAGCGGGCCCTGAACGTGAATTATTAAGCCGCTATATTGAGCGGGCACAAAAAACTGGCAAAACGCTAGGGCTTAGTAAATTTAATATTATTGAAATAGTAGAGGCTCGCCTTAGTAGTGCGAGCGCCAGAAAAAAAACCGAAGCCAAAGAAATCAGCAAAAATATCCCAGACAAAGCGATAATTATAGCGCTTGATGAGAGGGGCAAATCTATTAGCTCATTAAAATTTGCAAATAATATTGCTAATTGGCGTGATGAGGGCAAATCAGATATTTGCTTTATCATTGGTGGTGCTGACGGCCTATATGAAAATATTACATCTAGCGCTAATATGATGTTAGCATTTTCTAGTTTAACGTGGCCACATCAATTAGTGCGAATAATGTTAAGTGAGCAACTTTATCGCACTACAACAATTTTAAGCAATCACCCCTATCATCGTGAAGGATAGGTTTGAAAGCGCTAAAGAGTTAGACTAGAATAGATAAATGATTCGTCAGCTAATAATAAATTCAACAAATATAAACGCCTCCCAAAAACCTTGGGACAGGTTTTTATTGGCGCTAATTTTTGTTCTAATATTTGCTGGGTTTTTTATAAATATTAGCTCCGCTCAAGAAAATAATGCACCAAGCAATGTTGCAAAAGATATTCGTTTGCAAATAAAGGAAATTGAAAGCTCAATTTCCTTAGGGCAAGAGCAAAACAAAATACTGCAAAAAGAAATGGCAGATATTTCAAAAGATAGAACAAAACTAACTGCCGCACTTATTGCTAGTGGGCAAAGAGTAAAATTAGCGGAAATTGAAGTTGGTGCGCTTGAAGAAAATCTAAGCGAGTTGCTAAGTCAAAAAAATATAATAGAAAAAAGATTAGCAGGAACTAATAAAGATATTTCGAGCCTGCTTGCAGCCCTGCAACGATTAGGGCGCTCTCCAGCTCCCGCCCTTTTGGTAGACCCAACTGATGCGCTAAGCTCGGCACGTAGTGCAATTTTAATCTCAGCTATTTTGCCGCAATTACAAAGCCGAGCAGCAATAGTAAATAAAGATTTGCAAGCATTAAATAATATACGACAAAAAGCTCTTGATGAAGAAGATGCTTTTCGTGCCAATCTTGAAACCTTAGCAAATGAGCAATTACGAATTGCTCTGTTAGTCGAGGTGCGGGAGAAGAAAATTTCAGCAATTTCAGATCAATTAGAGCAAGAGACAATTATTAAGCAAGAATTGGCAAATAAGGCTAAATCATTAGAGGAATTAATCACTAATATAAATGCTCAAGAAAAATTACAAGAAACATTAAATGCTACAAATCTTGATAATTCAATTTCACAATTACCAGCTTCAACACCGAAAGAAATTACGCTAGCTTACGCCAATATTTCTCGAACCTCACCAGCAATTCCATTTGAAAAGGCAAAGGGTTATTTGGCTATTCCTGCTAGTGGAGTTGTGGTTTCAAAATTTGGCGCAAACGATGGTTTAGGTGGTATAAGCAAAGGCATATCCATTGTTACTCGTGCAGATGCGCAAGTTGTTGCGCCAAATGATGGTTGGGTGATTTATAAAGGGCCATATCTTAATTATGGTGAAATTATCATTATTAAATCAGGCAATGGTTTTACTATGCTACTAGCTGGTCTTAAAAAAACTAATGTAGAACTTGGGCAATTTTTATTGCGAGGTGAGCCTGTTGGAGTAATGGGCTCTCGTAGCATTGGCCAAGAAATAACAACCAATGCTGGTATATTGCGCCCAACGCTCTATATAGAATTAAGAAAACTAGATATTCCTCTTGACCCAAATGGCTGGTGGGAAGATAAATACCAAGTAAACCAAACTGGATAAATTATTATGCGCCCTTTACCACTCAATAAATCAAACCCATCATATCTGAATAAATCCATCATTTCAGTTTTTATGAGTATTTTTATATTAATGGCAGCTGTTTCATTTCCCTCTTTTGCACAAGAAAGCTCTAAGGAGGAGGTTTCCACACCACTCAATCAGGATCAAATTTATGATAATCTAAAGTTATTTGGTGAAGTATTTGATAGAATACGTGCTGAATATGTTGATGTTCCAGATGAGCAAGAGCTAATTCGTGCCGCTATTGATGGTATGTTGACCTCACTTGATCCTCATTCAGCCTATCTAACGCCAAAATCTTATAATGATATGATGCAAGATACATCAGGTAAATTTGGTGGCTTGGGCATTCAAGTAACAATGGAAGATGGTTTGGTAAAAATTGTCTCACCGATAGATGATACACCAGCTTCTCGTGCGGGTCTTTTAGCAAATGATTTAATTATCAAGCTTGATGACAAGCAAGTTAAGGGCATGAGCCTTGATGATGCCGTTACAATAATGAAAGGTGCTATTGGTACAAAAATAGTTCTAACTATTATTCGTGAAGGCGTTGCCGATCCGATTGAATATGAAATCACACGTGATATTATATCAGTTAGCGCAGCTCGCTGGTATATAGAACAGGATGTAGGGGTTTTACGTCTTACTCAATTCTCAGGGCAGGCTTTTACGGGTATTGAAAAAGGCATTAAAGCAATTTTTGAGGAGCGTGATAATGTAGCGCCGCTTGGGTTAATTTTAGATTTAAGAAATAATCCGGGTGGTTTAGTTGATCAGGCGGTTTTTGTTGCCGATGCTTTTCTTGATAAGGGGGTCATTGTATTAACCAGAGGTCGCACGGAGCGTGAAAGCTCTCGTTATGAAGCGCAAGCAGATGATCTTGATCGTCTAATTTCTGATATTCCTCTTATTGTTTTGATAAATGGAGGCTCTGCTTCTTCGTCTGAAATTTTAGCAGGAGCTTTGCAAGATCAAAAGCGAGCAACATTAGTTGGTACACGCTCTTTTGGTAAAGGCACGGTGCAAAATATCATTGATCTTGGCAATGGTGATGGTGCAATGCGCCTCACAACTTCTCGTTATTACACCCCAAGCAATCGCTCAATTCAGGCGCTTGGAATTGCTCCAGATATTGAAATCTTCCAAAATGTTCCTGATGAATTAAAGGGTAAAGATACTATTTTAAACGAAGCAGAACTTGAGGGCAGTATTGAGAGCGAAGAAAACACTGAAAAAGAAAATGAGAATAAAGAAGAAGATGTTGGCTCTTCTGTCTATGTTCCAAGCGATAAAACAAAAGATACACAGTTAAATTATGCTATTGATTTGATTTTAGGAAAAGAAACTAACGAAGCTTTCCCTCCAAAGGCAGAATGATTGGGAAAGGTTAAACTATAGGTTTAGGCAATGAATGATGATTTAGATAAACCTCTAGGCCAAAAAGCCTCTGATAAAAAGCTACAAAATAGCAAAATAGCACGAGGAGGTTGGAAATCTTTGGTGCAATTTAAGCGAGGGCCATTGCCTATAACCAGCATAATATTTGCGATATTTTTTGCAATAATTGTGCTAATATTGAGCACTATTTTCTTTGTAAATGACCTTGATGGTGGGCGACCAACTGCTAGTGTGCAAATATCTAAGCAAGATATAAAACAACAACCAATTATTGCAAATGATCAGCAAATAGTAATTGAAGAAGTTAAACTTAAAAATCCAACTACGATTGAAAACAAAGATGGCATGTCAATAATTACTATAGGTGATGATGTGCCCGATAATATTGGAGTTGGCTCAATAGGGTTGCAAGCTCTTAATGATTTTGGTGTAATGCCAGATCTGATTGAAGAAACACCAAATGGGCCTATCCCAATTACTAGCCCAGATGGAGATACTCCTTTTATGTCGTATCAACGTGCTTCAATTACCCCAATGTCCGCTGGTGATAAGAAGCTTATTGCAATAATAGTTACTGGAATTGGCTTGAGCGAAAGTGGCACGCTTGAAGCAATAGAAAAACTTCCCGGCGCAGTAACTTTGGCTTTTGCACCATATGGCAGAACCCTAAAACGCACCAGCGAAGCTGCAAGAAATAGTGGGCATGAAATATTACTTTCCCTACCACTTGAGCCGTTTGATTATCCTGATAACGATCCCGGCCCGCAAACACTTTTAACCGATCAACCTATTCGTGCAAATTTAGATAGATTATTTTGGCTCATGGCTAGAATTGGCGGATATGTCGGAGTTATTAATCACACGGGAGCAAAATTTACGGCTTCTGCAAAAGATTTCTCGCCCATTATGGAGGAAATTCTAATTCGAGGTCTTGCTTATATTGATGATGGCTCTTCGAAAAGATCAATAGCGGCAAATCTTGCTGGCAATAATAAAGTACCCTTTGCAAGAGCGTCCGTGCAAATTGATGCCATTGTTTCACGTGCTGCAATTCTTAAGCAACTTAACAAGCTTGAAGAAATTGCCAATAAAAATGGTAGTGCTATTGGTGTTGCAGCGGCTTTTCCAGTTTCAATTCAAACCATTGCAAAATGGAGTGAAAGCCTTTCGCAAAAAAATATTGTACTTGTGCCAATTAGCGCCCTAACTAGCCGTCCTTAAATCATGAGCAAAAAACCAGATAACAATAAAAAATTGCAACAAAGAAAATTCATGCCCTATCGTGATAATGTTGCTTGTGTGGTTTTTAATTCTAGCGGCCAAGTATTTGTTGGTGAAAGAAAAAGCGGCAAGGCAGCAAAAACAACCGCTAAGGGGAGAGATAGGGTATGGCAATTTCCGCAAGGTGGCATAGATGCTGGTGAAGAACCTTTGGAGGCTGCAAGGCGTGAGCTTTATGAGGAAACATCAATAAAAACTGTGTCCTTTATTTCTGCTACAAGTAATTGGGTTTATTATGATATTCCCGATGAGGCGCTTGGTATTGCATTAAGGGGCAAATTTCGAGGGCAACGACAAAAATATTTTGCATTTTTGTTTGAAGGCTCAGACGATGAAATAAATGTTATAAATCCTGCAAATGGAAAGCACCGCTCAGAATTTTCTAATTGGCGGTGGGAAAAATTAAAAAACACACCAGATTTAATTGTGCCCTTTAAGAGGCAGGCCTATTTAGAGGTGGTTAAAAGTTTCACAAATATTGCTAAATCTCTTAAGAATAAAACTGCAAAAGTTAAAAAGCTAAAGGCAAAAAATATTGACGCTTGGGTTGAGTTAAAGCGTTTATTTTTCACAAACCTCTCAAGAAAGCTTCTAAAGCAGGGATGCGAAAAAACATTAGCAGATAAAAAGCAAATCGCTTTTGGTCTTTTTGATAATGATATGATGGTTGGTTTTGCTGAAATAAGTGAAAGATCTATTGGCGATGGCAAGCAAATTGCCCCATATGCCTATCTTGAAATTATTTATGTCGCAAAACAATATCGCCAAAATGGCTTGGGCAAAAATTTGATAAAGAAAGCACAAAAATGGGCTAAAAAAAATGGACTAAAAATCTTTGCCTCTGATGCTAGAACTGAAAATAAAATGTCTATATTGGCTCATACTTCTTGGGGGTTTGAAGAAGATAAGCGAATAGTACTTTTTAAGAAAAAATTATAAAAGGGCTGGGATTTGCCCGATAGGCAATAGGCCAGAATAAATATTTCCATTTTTGAAAATAATACTTTGAGAATAGCTGCCATTTTCATCTTTGCTGCCAAAAATTATTGGCTGCATCTCAACTGGAAAATTTGGCGCAATAAGTTCAACAATATTCTTTGAATCTATCTCAAATTCTCCTGTTAGAAACCCAAAACTATCAAGATGTGCTTTGCCATAAATATCTATTTGCTTGCTAAAGTCAGATGCGCTTAATTGTTTAAGTAATATCTCGCCTTGTTGCATTTGCCATTGACGTAAAATTTCTTCGCTCCCCCAAAGTCGAATATCTGCGGGTAGGCGTGAAATAGTGACATTTAGAGCTAATTCACCGCTCTCTATATCAAAATTCTTGAAGTCTATCTTTTTGCCTGTGATGTTCAACTTTACATTTGTTAGGTTTTTAATAGGGTCATAATCTAGCCCCTCATCATAGATAATAATTTTGAACGCATCACTTGATGCGATAATGTTTTCACCAAATAGCAAATCAACAAATTCAAATTTACTTACATCAAGAGTTGCAAGTTTTAACTTCCAGCCATTTAATGCTATGTCACTTTTCAGAGTGTCCCAGCGAAATTCTTGTTTACTTGCGAAAAACTCATTTGAATATTTTAGTGGGCTTGTGGCACTAATTTGCGCTCTCATTGGAGAGAAGAAAGAATATTTTATCTCAATATTTTCAATTTCAAACCTAGCATCACCATCTATAATAATTGCTTGTTGGCAAGTAATATTAAATTTGAAAGGAAAGCCGTCTATTTCAAGTTTGTTGCATTTTACATTAGGCTGATAAGAATTTTCAATTCCACTTAATTTTGCAAATTCTTGTTTAATAGTTTTGCTTGCAAAAAAATATGCACCGCTAAAAATAATAGCTAACAGCAAAATAACAATAATAAGAATAATAGCGAATCGTTTCATATAAAGCTTATAGTTCAAAAAACTTTTATTGTTTAATTATCATTGCTATATTCACTAAAAACAAAGGCTAAAAAATGAGTGAAACAAACAAACAAGCCTCTTATTGGGTATTTGGTTATGGATCATTAATTTGGAATCCGGGTTTTAGCTATATATCAAGCATGAAGGGGCAATTACTTGGCGCACACCGTTGCCTATGTATCTATTCGCACCATCATCGTGGAACAAAAGATAATCCCGGATTGGTATTTGGTTTGAGACAAGGTGGTTCTTGTCACGGAAAAGCGTTTCAAATTGCTGCAAAAAACTGGACAGAAACGTTAGATTATTTACGAGAAAGAGAGCAAGTATCATCGGTATATAAAGAAGCAATGCGTCTTGTTAAATTAGAAAATGGTGAAAAAATTCAGGCGCTAACATATTTAGCTGATCAAAATCATATTCAATATGCTGGCGATCTTGCTATTGAGGAGCAATTACGGCTGATAAAAAGCGCTAAAGGCATAGGCGGTGACAATATTGAATATGTGCAAAATACCGCTAGCCATCTCAAGCAAATGAATATCACAGATAAGAAACTTGAACAATTAGCAGTGCTTTTAAGCAAGTAACTTTAGATCTGCCTGCTTTTCTCCGCCAAATGTGCTTTTATAAGAATTATTGCGTAAAATCCCGCCCTCAATATCCCAAACAATGCTCAGCTTGCTCATTTCATCGCTATTATCTTTGAAACAAAAAACACAATCAGCTATTTTAATAGCCTCTCTAAAACGAGAGCGACTTACCTCATTATTTACCAAATCATCTGCAGTGCCAACCCAACAAGCAAGCTCTTTTGCAACAATGATATATATATTTTGCTCTAACAGAACAAAATCCTCTAAATGCTCTTTAGATAGTGGATAATTACGGCCAGAATATCCCTGCCAATTAACTAAACCCTTAAAATCCTTGCCCATAAAAGGCTTGCGCTTAAAAGCTATTTGTATTGGATTAATTATTATATCTGCTAATCTTAAATTATTTATCATCGGGAGCCCCTAAACCTTATATGAGAACAAATATAGAACAAAAACCTTGCAATGTCAACAAAAAATGACGCAAAGCCGAACCCCTAACTATATATATGGTTTTTAGTGCAATGCTTGTCAATATGTAGTGGAAGAATTTTTTATATGATGTTTTATTGCAACACTGATAAATACAATCAAAACTATAATTAGCTGTTCTTATTTCTTGCTAACTAATATATGTACTCATCATACCTCTAAATTTGCTGGACTTTAATAGATGGAAACTAAACGCTCAGAACTACTCATGCCAGCTGGCAATTTGCGTAAATTAAAAATGGCGGTGCTTTATGGTGCCGATGCGATTTATCTTGGCACACCTGATATGTCATTGCGCACCAAATCGCAGTTTTCATTGGAAGATGTAATTGAGGGGGTAAAGTTTTGTCATAAGCATGGCAAGCGAGCCTATCTGACATTGAACTTATTCTCGCATAATAAAGACGTGCCAAAACTTGATGAATATATAAAAACTGTTCGAGAGGTTAAGCCCGATGGCTTAATAATTGCTGATCCGGGTATCTTTGCATATGTTAAAGAAAAAGCGCCCGAACTATCATTACATATTTCAACACAAGCAAATGTCTCCTCATATCTTTCAGTAAGGTTTTGGCAAGATCAGGGGGCAGATCTTTGTGTTTTGGCACGAGAAGTTTCGTTTTTAGAACTTAAAGAAATAAGAGAAAAATGCCCTGATATAAAGCTAGAAGCATTTGTGCATGGCGCAATGTGCATGACATATTCTGGCCGTTGCCTATTATCAAATTTTATGGCAGAGCGAGGAGCTAATCAAGGAAATTGCGCCAATTCATGTCGTTGGAATTATAAGCTACACGTGCGCTTAAAAGACGGCACAATAGAAGAGCTTGATATCAATGAAAACAATAGAGATATGTTTGAGTTTTTGCTTGAAGAGGGCTGCCGCCCCGGTGATCTAATGCCAATAGAAGAAGATGAGCGTGGCTCATATATTCTAAATTCTAAAGATCTTTGCATTATGCCAAAGCTAGATGAATATCTAAAAATTGGCATAGATAGTCTTAAGGTTGAAGGGCGTGGCAAAAGCGAATATTATGTGGCTATTGTTGCTCGTGCTTATCGCAATGCTATCGATGATTATTATAAAGACCCAAAAAATTGGGATCCAAAACCCTATATGAAAGAACTAGCAGCGGTTGGAAATCGTGGTTATAGTTTAGCGTTTCACGATGGTCGCCTAACCAATTATGCTCATGATTATGAAAATACCGCATCCCTTGCTTCTTGGGAATATGCTGGCGTGGTGGTTGAAGTAACAAATGATGCTTTTCATGTTGAAATAAAAAACAAGCTTGAGCCCGGTGAAGTAATTGAATTTATCTCGCCTAAGCGCAAAGAGGGTATGTTATTGCGTGCTTATGAATATGAGTTGGCAGCAAATGGCAATAAAAAACAAGTGGTGCAGGGTGGCGATAAAAGCATAATAAAATTCCCATTTTCATTGTTTGAACATGAAGATATTAAACAACTTAAAAATGATTTCCCCCCATTTTCAATTTTAAGAAAAGAAAAAGCCCTAACAGATGAGCAATGGCAACGTCTAAAGCTTGATAAAGTAACTCAAAAGTTAGAAATTGAGAAAAAGCATGGCGATGAAATTTATGAAAAGCAGCGTGATAATTTAGTTGCTTTAATGGGAGAAGAGCAGCTTGAGCGCCGTTTTAAGACCAATCGGGTTGGGGTAAAGGGTTGTTGCGCACGGGGCTGCAATGGTTGCTTGCCCTTTTGGCAAGATGACTTATATAAAAAAGCACGAGAGATTTTATTAAAGCGCAAACAAGGCGAGCAACTAACAAAACAAGAAGCACAACAAGCACTGGCACTAACACTTGGCCAAGAATAATTAAAATAATAAGGTTTTCATCATGTCTAATCCCATATCAAAAAGTAAATTAAAAAAACTAGCCAAACTATCTATTAAAACTGGTGTGAACCTGCAAAAGGGGCAAAACCTAATCATTAGTGCTCCTATTGAGGCGTTGCCGCTAGTTCGTGAAGTTACAAAACAGGCCTATAAGGCTGGAGCTGGTTTGGTGACTTGTTTTTATAATGATGATAAAATGTCTTTGTTGCGTTATAAATATGCAAATGATGAAAGCTTTGATAAAGCCCCTAGCTGGCTATTTGAGGGAATGGCAAAAGCCTTTGATGAAAATACCGCCCGCCTTGCAATAATTGGCGAAAACCCGCAATTATTAGCCAACGAAGATGCAGATAAAGTTGGCCGTGCCAATAAAGCGCTTTCAAATGCTGGAGCACCAGTTCGTGAGCGCATAACAGCGTTTAATATTAATTGGAATATTATTGCCTATCCAAGTGCTGATTGGGCAAAATTAGTATTTCCAAAAGAAAGCAAAAAACAAGCGATTAAAAAATTAGCAAATGCGATTTTTGCTAGCTCTTATGCCGATACAAAAGACCCTATAGCTACTTGGGAACAGCATAATAAAAATCTTGCTAAAAGAGCAAAATGGCTTAATGAGCAAAATTTTTCAGCGCTGCATTTTAAGGCAAAGGGCACAGATTTAGTGGTTGGTTTAGCCGATGGGCACGAATGGGCAGGGGGTGCTGCTGAAGCAAAAAACGGCACAATTTGTAATGCGAATATTCCAAGCGAAGAAGTTTTCACAACTCCGCACGCACAAAAGGTAGATGGTTATGTAAGTTCAACAAAGCCGCTTTCGCATCAAGGCTCGTTAATTGATAATATAAAAGTTACGTTTAAGAACGGCAAAATCATTGAGGCAAGCGCTTCAAAGGGCGAAGAAATATTGCTTAAAGTGTTGGATATAGATGAGGGGGCAAGGCGATTGGGCGAGGTAGCACTTGTGCCCCATTCATCACCAATTTCACAATCTGGCATTTTGTTTTATAATACATTATTCGACGAAAATGCATCGTGCCATATTGCTTTGGGGCAATGTTATTCTAAATGTTTTGTTGATAATGAAAATATTACCAAAGCGCAGGTAAAACAGCAGGGCGGCAATAGTTCAGCAATTCACATTGACTGGATGATCGGATCTAGCGATATGGATATTGATGGCATTACTAAGGCTGGAGAAAAAGTACCCGTTTTTAGAAAAGGTGAATGGGCTTAGTTTGGGTTTTCTTGTTATTATTTTAAGCGAAATGCGTTGCGCAGTCCGAGTAATAATAGGAACAGGAATATCGTGCCGATAAATTGCTCTAAAATTCCGATGCTCGTTAGCCAATCAATATTCACATTTTCTGTTTTTAATCTATTCATTGAGTCCTGAAACCAACTTTCATATCCACTTGGTGATGGCACAAAACGAGAAAGGGAATTAAATATTGGCGTAAGGTTTTTAGCTGATAGAAGAAATGATAAAGCAATATTTTGCCACCAATCCCATTCGCTTACAAAAACCAACTCTTGAAATATTTTCCAAATATTAAAAATAGCAGTAAGCAACCACAAACCAAAAAGCGCTATCATTGGGCGTCCATAGGACTGCCCATAACCACCAAGCAAACCATAAAGCCAATTAAACAACAATGCAAAACGCCCTGTAGTTTCAATTCCTCTTTTTGCCATCATTTCATAGGAAAAAAACTTACCGCTTTTAACATGATCTGATGCAGCAATAGCCATAGATTTTAATTTTCGATATTTTGCTACATCACCTTTATCACCTGAATATTTGGCAAATGGCCAAAAACCCATTTTTAGTTTTTCTGGCGGCACTTCCATACCAGCAACTTCTGGCGGCCTATCTAATTTCATATCTCGAAAATCAGGAACTTTTTTGAAACTACTTCCAGAAAAATTAGCGCTTCCCTTAACGTCTAATCTTTGGAATGTAGCTACTTCATGAAAATCTGCATTAATAGTTAAATTGCCACTAACAATTATATCGTTAAAACTAGCAGATTGTAACTTTGATTCTTTTTTATTAGACTTAAAATTGAATTCGCCTTTAAATTTAGCACGAGAGAATGATACATAACCGCCCTTAAATTTTGCACCTGTGAACCATACATGACCTTTACCAAACTGCGCACCATCAAAAAATAGACTTCCTAGACCAAAAGTAGCTTTTTCAAAGGTTACGTTTTTATCGCCAAATAGCTCTTCTTCAAATTGTACTTCGCGGTGTCCAAAAATAGCATCAGTAAAATTCACTTCACCACTACCAAAAGTAGTTCCGTCAAAATTTACTTCACTATTACCAAAAAAAGTATTTTTAAATTTTACATTGCTATCACCAAAATTTGTCTTGGTGAAAATTACCTTCCTGTTACCAAATGCTGTCCTTTCAAAGCTAATATTTCCTTTATCAAAATAGGCATTCTGAAACGATATTTTATCAGAATTACTTTGATCAGAAAAAATAACCCCAGCAAATGAAGTGATGCAAGGGAAATGATATTCAGAAAAATCCAACTTGCCGTGAAATATATCTCGCTTATTATGCGGAGGTCGATAGTGATCAAAATGAATTTCAAACTCTTGTCTTTTTATTTCACGCTCTTCTTCATCTGCAATCTTATTTAATTCCACCTCAAATGCACTAACTTTTTTTGTCCAAGCACCACGGTTTAATAACAATTCCATATTTCGTTTAACAATTAACCCTCTGTCTGCAACAGACTTCCCTTCCCAGTCATATAAATTTTCTTCATCAGTCCCTCTCATTCTCCAATCATCAAATTCAGAAAAATCTGGTGCACTATTATCTTTTCCCCTAGCCATAAAACGCCCTCAAACCCATTATCATTTATCTATATCTAATGCTCATTAGAATTTTAGTCAAAGAGCAACTAACTATTCTATGTCTTTCCTGCGAAAGCAGGAATCCAGTTAAGCCAAGTCTTTGGCGTTATAAAGTCTTTGGCGCAATAGAGTCTTTTGCCCGCTGGATAGCGGGCTACTGGATTATAGTGTAGTTTCTTTGTCTCACGCCGACGGGCTGCACGGAATGACGGCGGAGGTGTAGGATATGAGGGAGAAAAGGCAAAAATGTGCTATAAAACTACCCACTCTCGTCATATTCGGGCTTGACCCGAATATCCATAAAGTTCTTATTTGGGCTTGTTGTGTGGATCCTCGTGTCAAGCACGAGGATGACGAAAGAGGGAAATGACAACCGCGGGGGTAGGAGAAAACAAGGCTTGAGACAGGGTTTGAAGCGAGCTCAAAAATCATGGCCTCAATATTGCAAAAAATATATCTCGCTACCACCATATTTTCTTTTTTCAAGCAAAATGAAATTGCTTGGTAATTGTAAATCAATCCCTGCTTTTTCTTCTAAAATAATTGTTGCATTTTTTTCTAGCCAGCCATTTTCACTGGCATTTAACAAAGCTTTTTCGCTCAAGCCTTTGCCATAGGGCGGGTCTAAAAAAATTAAATTGAATGGTGCAAACCTTTCATTTTTTGATAGATCTATTGCGCTTCTTTTGAGCAATTTCGCCTCTCCTGCAATAGCAAAATTCTCAATATTTTGCCGCAATAGTGACCTTGCTTCAATTCCATCATCAACAAACACCACGCTTTGTGCCCCACGAGAAATTGCTTCAATCCCTAATGCGCCAGTGCCAGCAAATAGATCTAGAACTCTTAGGTGAGAAAAATCATTGTTAAATTTGCTAG
>JAMONS010000091.1 GCA_027065555.1 Hyphomicrobiales bacterium
CGCCAACAGTGCCAGAAGCTTGGACAATTTATGAGGGTAAATTATATCTAAATTTCTCGCTTGGTGTTCGTAAACGCTGGCGCAAAGATGTTGTAAGGAATATTGAAAAAGCCAATAAAAATTGGCCTGATGTTTTGAAGTAAAGAATTGCTTATGCTCCGCCGTAGCTCCGTTAGGTGCGTAGGAGAGCTTCGCCTTCTTTATTCTTGCCGCCGTTGGTCGCTTGCGCTCCCGTCCCCGACACCCCCGCCGTTTATTCTTTTTCCACGCTTACATCTTTAATTGGATTTTCTTCCCGCTAGTGTTGCGTAGGATGCGGACACTCCTGCCATAAAGATGGAGTGAGGAAAACTTTCTTTCTTAAGGATTATCTGTTTGATGCTTTCGCCTTTCTTGTTGTAAGAAGCTTTTATGCGATTTTCTGATGGTTTTTTAGATGATATTCGAAATAGGTTGCCCATTACTCAGATAGTGGGTGAGCATGTGGTTTGGGATAAGCGTAAAAGCCAACCTGGTAAGGGTGATATGTGGGCTTGTTGTCCTTTTCATTCTGAAAAAACTCCTTCCTTTCATGCCGATGATAGGCGAGGGCGCTATTATTGTTTTTCTTGTGAGGCATCGGGTGATCATTTTCGTTTTTTAACTGAAAAAACTGGAGTGCCTTTTCCTGAAGCTGTTGAGAGGCTTGCCAATTTAGCAGGTGTTGCCATGCCTGCACGAGATGAGAAAGCAGAAAAACGAGAAATAGAGCGCCGTTCTTTATTTGATGTTATGGAAATGGCGGCAAAATATTTTGAAGCGGCGCTTAGTGATAATATTGGTGCAAGGGCACGGGGGTATTTGCATGAAAGAAACATCACGCCTGCCATGCAAAATTATTTTAATATTGGTTTTGCCCCGCAAAGCCGCAATGGATTAAAAGAGCATTTGGCGCAAAATAATGTATCAGCAAATGATTTAATTGCCACAGGATTAGTGGTGCATGGTGATGATATCGCAGTTCCTTATGATCGTTTTCGCAATCGGGTGATGTTTCCGATTAAGGATTTTCGGGGGCGTATAATTGCTTTTGGTGGGCGAGCGCTTTCCTCTGATGTGCCTGCAAAATATCTCAATTCGCCAGAAACTGAATTGTTTCATAAAAGAAAGACCCTTTATAATGGGCAAGGGGCTCGCCAAGCCGCCTATGATGGCAAACCGCTAATTGTGGTTGAGGGCTATACCGATGTTATTGCGCTAGTTGGTGCAGGTTTTGAGGCAAGCGTTGCGCCGCTTGGTACGGCTTTAACTACTGATCATTTAGCGCTTTTATGGCGCATGAAAGATGTGCCTATATTATGTTTTGATGGTGATATTGCTGGTAAAAAAGCGGCAGCTAGAGTTGTTGATGTTGCGCTTGAAAGGCTTAGTGCTGGCAAATCAATTCGTTTTGTAACTTTGCCTGAGGGGCAAGATCCAGATGATATTATTGTAAAACAGGGACGAGATATTTTTGCTAAAATGATAGATAGTGCATTGCCGCTTTCTGAAATGGTGTTTAATTTGGAGGCAGGAGGAGTTGTGCCGCAAACTCCTGAAGCTCGTGCAGCGCTTGAATTACGTTTGAAAAAACGCACTGCTATGATTGCTGATCAATCGGTGCGCCATCATTATGTGCAAGCATTTAATGAAAAATTGCGTGAGTTTTTTGCGCCCTCTTATATTAAAAATAAAGGGCAATATTCTTTTAATTCTAATAAAAAAGATAAAAGAGGAGCAAAATCTATTGCTGCCTCTGATGCGCTAAAAAACTCGGCTTTGTTAAAGCCTAGCGCCAAACAAAGTGTGAGCGCACGAGAGGCTAGCATTATTATTTGTTTGGTTAATCACCCTGATTTAACATTAGAGCGGCTTGAAACTTTAGCTAATATTGAGTTTGAAAGTAGGCAAGCGAGCGAAATATTGTCGTTGATAATAGATATTGTTGCCGATAATTCAGATATTTTAGGCGAGGAATTAAGCGAAAAAATAGCTAAAAAGGGTTTTGCTAAATTACTTGAAAAGATGCAAAAGATGCTAGATAGGCAAGGAATTTGGCAATCTGGAGCGCAAATCGCAAAAATTGACGCTGAAACTGGATTAAAACACGCTTTAGCCTTGCATTACAAATCAGTTCAACTAAATAGAGAGTTGAAGGCAGCAGAAATAGCGCTTGGTAACGATTTAAGCGAAGAAAATCTTGAAAAGCTGCGAGACATACAAAATCAAATTGCAACTGTTGATGGCAAAGAGGCATTGATCGAGGGGTTTGGTTCATTATCTGGGCGTACAGCACAAGTTTTTTGATTTAGAACTTTGTGGTGGGGTGTTTTTGTGCGTTGTAAAAACTAATCAACTTCAGGTATGAACTAGGCTATGAATGAAATTCGAATTATTAGGATTAATTTGTTAACCTCGCTTTATCTATAATTGTGTCATGACAATATCAGGATTAATAGCGTTGCGGCAAAATAAAAGCAAAAAATGCTTTTGGAGAAACTTATGGTCACTAAGGCAGAAACAAAACAAAGTAAAAAATCACAACAATCAAGCGAAGTAGCAGATGGGCCTTTATTGGATCTTGATAATGCTGCGGTGAAAAAACTGATAAAGCTAGCAAAGAAACGCACCTATGTTACCTATGAAGAAATTAACGGTGTGCTTCCTAGTGATCAGGTAACTTCTGAGCAAATTGAAGATATGATGTCTATGTTCTCTGAAATGGGCGTAAATGTTATTGATGAAGAAGATATTGAAGATCCTGAGAGCGAAAAAGACGCAAAAGGAACAGCGGTTGCTACAGTAACTTCTGGTACTGCAGTTGCAACCAATTCTAATGCTCGGGCTGGATCGGATAGAACTGATGATCCTGTTCGTATGTATTTACGTGAAATGGGCACTGTTGAATTGCTTTCTCGTGAGGGTGAAATTTCAATAGCCAAGCGTATTGAAGCTGGCCGAGAAACTATGATCGCTGGCCTTTGCGAAAGCCCGCTTACTTTTCAGGCAATTATTATTTGGCGTGATCAGCTAAATGAAGAAGAAATCCTGTTACGCGATATTATTGATCTTGATGCAACTTATGCAGGGCCCGATGCCAAGCAAGTTTCTGCGGTTGCTGTTACTAATGCCGATGGAGAAACTGACGATAAAGCAGTAGTTGCAACTCCTGCACCAAGAAGTAGCGCCATTGGCGATGGTGTTATTGGGGCTGATGGGGAATTATTACACAATGATGATGATGAAGAAGATGATGATGAAGATTTTGAAGCAAATCTTTCTCTCTCGGCAATGGAGGCTGAACTTAAGCCGCAAACAGTTGAAACATTTGATGCGATTGCCAAAATCTATGTCAAAATGCGTAAAATTCAGGATCAACATACAGAAGATAAATTAGCGGCTCGTGATCTTAAACCAGCGCAAGTGAAAAAACTTGGGGCTTTGCATGAAGATGTTATCAAACATGTGAAATCTTTGGCGCTTAATAATTCTCGTATTGAAAGCTTAGTTGAGCAACTTTATGATATTAATAAGCGCCTTATGCGTACCGAAGGGCGGCTTTTACGTCTTGCTGAAAGCTATGGCATTAAGCGTGAGAAATTTCTTGAAGCCTATTATGGTGGTGAGCTTGATCCTGATTGGACAGAAAAAGTTTCAACTATTGTTGGTAAAGGTTGGGGCGAATTTGTTAAGCGTGAATATGACACTATTGAAGATTTGCGCTCAGAAATTCATCACTTAGCTACCGAAACTGGCCTAGATATTGATCAGTTCCGCCAGTTGGTGAACAAGGTGAAAAAGGGCGAAAGAGAAGCCGCAATAGCTAAAAAAGAAATGGTTGAAGCAAATTTACGCTTGGTTATTTCTATTGCTAAAAAATACACAAATCGTGGCTTGCAATTTTTAGATCTTATTCAAGAGGGCAATATTGGTCTTATGAAAGCGGTTGATAAATTTGAATATCGTCGTGGTTATAAATTCTCGACCTATGCAACATGGTGGATACGCCAAGCAATAACCCGCTCAATCGCTGATCAAGCGAGAACTATTCGTATTCCGGTACATATGATTGAAACTATCAATAAAATTGTACGCACTTCTCGTCAAATGTTACACGAAATTGGACGGGAGCCAACACCAGAAGAGCTTAGTGTTAAGTTGCAAATGCCACTAGATAAAGTGCGCAAAGTTCTAAAAATAGCCAAAGAGCCAATTTCGTTAGAAACGCCAATTGGCGATGAAGAAGACAGCAATCTAGGCGATTTCATTCCCGATACTAACGCACAACAACCTATTGAAAGTGCTATTCATTCGAATCTGCGTGATACTACTACTCGAGTTTTAGCGTCGCTTACGCCACGCGAGGAAAGAGTATTGCGTATGCGCTTTGGCATCGGTATGAACACCGATCACACGCTTGAAGAAGTTGGGCAGCAATTCTCGGTTACTCGTGAGCGTATTCGCCAAATTGAGGCAAAGGCTTTGAGGAAGTTGAAACATCCAAGCCGTAGCAGGAAATTGCGGAGTTTCTTGGATAATTAGGGAGCTGGCGGAGACATTTGGTAAATTGTCGCTGAGATACACCGTAATGTTTCCTCATTCTCCGTCGTCTTTGCGAGCAAAGCGAAGCAATCCAGAATCTATGAGTAGTGTTGAAAAATTCTGGATTGCCGTGCGCCTTACGGCACTCGCAATGACCAAAACTAAGGGCAGTTTTTGTAATTAGAAGCTAAACATAGACTAGATAATTCTTGCGCTTTCTCTATTTGTTGTGAATTCATTTTAGTAGAGATTTTATTGAGTGCTTCTTTATAGGATTTATTATTCGCACTAGCCAAGTTAAACCACATGTAAGCAAAAATATAATCTTGCCGCACCCCTTCGCCATTTTTATACATTACACCGAGATTTGATTGTGCATCAGCATTGCCCTGCTCGGCGGCAAGCCTATAATATTTTAGCGCCTGAGCATAATCTTGCGGCACTCCACGTCCATTGTCATATATGAGACCGAGATTATATTGTGCATTAGTATTGCCCTGCTCGGCGGCAAGCCTGTAATATTTAACCGCCTGGGCATAATTTTGTGGCATTCCTTCACCATTTGTGTACATAACACCAAGATTAAATTGCGCACTAGCATTGCCTTGTTCTGCGGCAAGTTTGTAGTATTTTACCGCTTGAGAATAATCTTGTGGCATTCCTTCACCATTTGCGTACATAACACCAAGATTAAGTTGTGCACCAGCATCTTCTTGTTCGGCGGCGAGCCTATAATATTTTAGCGCCTGAGCATAATCTTGCGGCACTCCACGTCCATTGTCATACATGATGCCTAGCTCATATTGTGCATCAGCATCTCCTTGTTCTGCGGCAAGTCTGTAATATTTTATCGCTTGAGAATAATCTTGTGGCACTCCTTCGCCATTATAATACATGCTAGCGAGATTATATTGTGCTACAGCATCGCCTTGATTGGCAAATGACGAGTATATTTTTGTGGCAGTTTCAAAATCGTCATTGTTGTAAGCGTCTACACCATCTTGAAAAGTATTTTTCAGCAAAATGCGTCCCTCTGATTATCTCTGTAAAAAAGAATATAGATAATCATAGCGTAATTATGAAATATTTAGCAATGCAAATCTATCTCCTTTTGATTGAGGTGATTTATTTAATCGCTATTGTTGGAGCTAGCTTCTTTTTTTCTTGCTCTATCTAAAGCAGGGCGTGCCCAAACCATATCTAGATAATCTTTATAGCGGGTAGGGATTTCAAAGCGTTCATATCTTGCCCATTGCCCTATTTGGGTTAGGAAAATATCACTTATGCTAAAATTGTTGCCCATTGCGTATGGCTTGTCGCCTAGGTGAGCCAGCAGGGTTTTTGTGGCTTTTGCAAATTCAAATTTTGCCCATGGCTCAAGATCAACTTTTAATTCATCTGGTATTAAAGAAAACTTTGTTGATTTTTTATGTTTTCTATATGCCCAAATTGGTGGTTCAAGTTCTGATTGTGCAAAAAATAACCAGCTGTCAATTTGCGCACGCTCTAATGTCCCGCATTGTGCAGATAGTCCTTTTTCTGGGTGGGCATCACAAAGATAAAGACAAATTGCGGCGCTATCGCTTATTACTTGATCTGCAACTTCTAGCACAGGAATTTTACCCGTAGGATTAAGCGCTAAGATTTCAGGACTATGTGGGCGCACATCAATAAACTCATAATCAAGTCCAAGCTCTTCAAGCATCCATGTTACTCGAATAGAGCGTGAACCAGCAAATCCATAGACCTTATATTTCATTTTAGAAAACCTAAATTATTATGAATTGGCTTTTACTGCATCTTGTACTTTTTCAAATGCTCTAACTTCTATTTGCCTAATGCGCTCACGAGAAACATTAAATTGCTTTGCTAACTTCTCAAGGGTGAGTGGTTTTTCTTTTAAGCGGCGAGCTTTGAAGATTTTTTTCTCACGATCGTTAAGCACTTCCATTGCCTTTTCAACCATGCCCATGCGCTGGTTATATTCTTCACTATTGCCAAGTGTAACTTCTTGGTTTGGCGTTTCATCGATTAACCAATCTTGCCATTCGCTTGTTCCCTCATCGGCTTTGACGGGGGCATTTAGCGAACTATCGCCAGATAGGCGAGCGTTCATTGAAACAACTTCGCTCTCTTTTACATTTAGCCTATCAGCAATTTGTTTGATGTGCTCTGGATGCAAAGCTCCATCATTAAGCGCTGCAATTTGCCCTTTGACTTTTCTAAGATTAAAAAACAATCGCTTTTGAGCAGCAGTTGTGCCAATTTTCACCAATGACCAAGAGCGCAAAACATATTCTTGAATAGAGGCTCTTATCCACCACATGGCATAGGTTGCTAACTTAAATCCTTTATCGGGTTCAAAGCGTTTAACGGCGTGCATAAGCCCAACATTACCCTCTGAAATAACTTCAGAAATTGGCAAGCCATAACCACGATAGCCCATTGCAATTTTTGCAACTAGGCGTAGGTGTGAGGTTATTAGTTTTTGTGCTGCTTGAGAATCATCGTGTTCTTTATAGCGCTTTGCCAGCATAAATTCTTCATCAGGCTGTAACATTGGATATTTGCGAATTTCTTGCAAATAACGATCAAGTCCAGCTTTTGAACTTAATGTTGGTAAATTTGATACACTCATTTGCCCCCCAGTTCTCTAAAATAGAGAAAATTTTGTGCTAATGAAGCACACATGACTATCTAACCTTAAGTGGGCAATAATATGACCCTTAAGCACATTTAAAAGAATATAGGTATGAAAATAAAAATTACACCCCTAAATAGATTTTATACTAAATTATATTGCTCAAGGGCTTGTTCTAAATTTGCCATATCGCTTGGTAAATCTGCTTCAAATAACATTGTTTGTTTGTTTGTTGGGTGCTCAAATCCTAAAATTGCAGCGTGTAGGGCTTGTCTATTTAGGCTTTCAACAATGTTTCTTAATGTATCTGGTAATTTTTTTGCCTTTGTTGCAAAGCCAGAAGCATAAAGCGGATCTGCAATTAGTGGGTGTTTAATATATGCCATATGTACTCGGATTTGATGGGTTCTTCCTGTTTCAAGTTGGCAAATCATTTTGGTAATTTCCCAACCCTCACCCGCATATCGAGAGCTGGTTTTATAATGGGTAATGGCCTCTTTGCCGTCTTTTCTTACGCCTTGCTTGAGGCGATTAAACTTATCTCGGCCAATGGCGATATCAATTTTGCTTGAACTTAGCGCCATTTTGCCCCAGCAAAAAGCAATGTAGGAGCGTTTAAGAGGGCCAGTGCGCCCATGATCTGCAAATTGCTTGCTTAGGTGATTATGGGCACGTTGAGTTTTGGCAACAACCATAATGCCTGATGTGTCTTTATCTAAACGATGCACAATTCCGGGGCGCTTTACACCGCCAATGCCAGCAAAACTCTCCCCGCAATGATTTATCAGAGCATTGACCAAAGTGCCGCTTAGTGATCCGGGTGCAGGGTGCACAACCATACCAACAGGCTTGTTGATGACTATAACTTGATCATCTTCGAAAATTATATCAAGTGCTATGTCTTCGCCTTTTGGAGTTGGATCAATGGGAGGAGGGGCTTTGAAGAAAACTTCATCACTTAGTTTGACCTTATATTTAGGCTCGGTTATTTTTTTATCATTGATTAAAATAACGCCTTCAAGTATTAGCTGTTTAATGCGAGTACGGCTAAGTTCGCTTTGTGCATTGCTTAGGAATATATCAAGCCTAAGGTTTGCATTATCATTATCAACAATATAAGTATTTTCTTTTTGCAAAATAGGGCTTTCTTTTATGTCTAAAAATTCTTCAGATGATAATAGTACAAGTGAAGATATTTCACCAGAAGTAGTTGCAGTAATTGCACGTGCTAAGCGCTCTTTTATTTTTTCAATCGGTCTTTTGATAGTTGGTCTTTTATCTATTGCTTTGGTTTTAATTTTTAAGTCTGATGAGAGAGATAATAATTTAGAAGCAAAAAATGATATAAAGAATAAATATAGTGTTGGTATGTTGGTTGTTCCAGATGGAGCGCAAATAGTTTCAGCTGTTCCAAGTGAGGGTATGGTTGCTGTTACTTATATAAAGAACGGTAAAACAATTCTTCGTCTTATTGATGGCACAACTGGGGCTATTATTCGAGATATTAGCTTTGTAAAAGAGTAGATTACTAATCAAACCTATTGATGTTTTCCCACATTTTGAAAAATTTTGAAACGTTTTGATATTGAGCTTGCGCTTATATTACTGCTTTTTTTTGTATCTAAATTTTCTTGATTTTTATTGTCGCCATCTTTTACAAATTTTTGTACTTTTGCGAGCAAGCTTTCATCAGTTCCTTTAGATTTTTTAACTACCTTGCTCTCGCTCGGATTAATTACATTAACAACTATAGCGGCTATTTCCTCCATATCTTGTCTTAAGGAGTTAAGGTCAGATTTTTTAAGAACGCTATCTTTTTGCCATTTTGTTTGGATTGACTTTTCAATCCCTAAGATTTTTTTATGTAATCCATCAAATTCTGCCTGATAGGTTAGATCTTGTATTAGGGGGCGGGTTTTTGTTTGTTTATCATTGCTCTTAATAGGCTCTATTTTTTTGACTAGATTATCTAATTTACTATTAGCATTGGCAATTTGTTGTTCAGCATTTTTTGGGGATTTTGCAAGTTCTTCAGCAGATTTTATAAGTAGCTCTTCTATTTCTTTTTCTTTCATGCGTAATTTATGAGAAAGCCCAATGGTTTTCTTTTCAAGCTCAAGAGTTCGATCACGAATATCATCATTTTTAGATTCTACTTCACGCTCACGCATGCGTAATTGTTGCGAAATATCAGCAGAGCTTTTTTCAAGCTCTAAAATGCGCTTAGATAATTTCTTATTTTTTGCTTCAAATTCCTCAGAAATAATTTGTTGCCTATCTTGCTCAACATCCATAAGTGCTAATTCGCTTTTTGCTTCATTTATCTCAACTAATTGCTCAGAAAATTGAAGACGTAATTTTTCTATTTGCATTTCCAATTTTCGAGTTTTAAGAGCAAATTGGGCACGCAACTGATCTTTATCAGCACGAAATTCTGACATAGTTAGAGGGTTAACAGATTCATAGCGCTTTTTGGTAAGGCGCACAGCTCTTTTCCAAATAGTGGGCATTATGAATATGCTCAACAGGCTTGAAATTAAAAAGCCCAAAACAAAAAAGATTATGTTTTCTATCAACATTAATTAACATCCAAAAAGGCAATTTCACGCCTTAACCTGTTATAACTTATTTTTCTAGCATAGAGTGATATAGCTAATACCAGAAAAAATTCACTTTATAGAAAAAAATGAAAAAATAATAGTGCTGATTTATTTATTGGTGAATAGGCAACCTAAAATAGGCTTAAAAGCTAAAATGGATTCCAAGTTAAAATGGATTCCAAGTGGGTTGTGCTGTAAATTTAAGGTAGCCAACATTTACCCCAAGTCGAGCTCCAAGGCCTGAGCGAATTGGTACAATATAAATATTATCATATTTCATTGCGGTAATGCCTAACCCACCAACTACAAAGGCAGAGCCATCAACTCCGGGATAGCGACCATAAATTGCATCAACAGAAGGCAAATTATAGATTAACATCATAACTTTACTGCCATCGCCCCCAACATCAAAGCCAATGGTTGGGCCTTGCCAAAAGACTGAACGATTGCCAGCATTGCGGGTGGACATTGTGCCCTCGCCATAACGCACGCCTGCAAACAAAGCCCCAGAGCCTTCTTGTCCTAAAATATAGGCGTTCGGCAGACCATATTGAGAGATAGATTTTTCAACCAGAGAGGCCAGTCCTTGAGTTATTCCCCCAAAAAATTCGCCGCCAGTTTTTATGAGATCATCACTTGAATAAGTGTCGGATAATGTTCCTTGTGCAAAAGAAGAAACTGGAGAAAACGCAAATACTAATGCAAGCAGAATAAGTCGTGTTGTTTTTTTTAACATAATGCATAAGCCCCTTTGTGGAATTAGATCAATTTAGTTTTTCTTTGTTTTATTTACCAAGATATCATTATTTGCATGTTAACTTATAAATTCACAGAATCACTATCAGGCAATTTCGGCAATGATGCGGCAAAGAGGTAAATAAATGTTAACTATTGCAAAATTCATGCGCTTAACCCTTGTTAGCTTAAGTTTGATGCTGATTGTTAGCTCTGGTTTTGCCCAAAACCTTAATATACAAAATGTATATGTGACAAACCCTTTAACGGGCGTAGCGTTAGACGGTCATGATGCCGTGTCATATTATACGCAAGAAGAGCCAGCGCTTGGCCGTCCAGAATATGAATTAAGTTGGAATGGTGTTATTTGGTATTTTAGCAATGAGGCTAATCGAGCGGTTTTTATCAGAGCGCCAGAGATTTATGCACCGCAATTTGGTGGGCATGGAACTATGAGTCTATCACGTGGTTATCTGACAGATGGTAATGCAAATATTTTTGCTTTGCTTGGGGGAAGATTGTTCTTATTTTATTCAAGCGCTAATAAAGATGCCTTTATGCTCTCACAAAAATCCGCCTATATTAAAGCTCGTAATAATTGGGAATTTCTTTCAAGCAGACTTATACCTGCTGAATGATTGTTTTTTGGGCAATGAGTGCGATGTTTTCAAAATGTTAATTGGTAAGAGCATTATAAATAGTTAAACTGAAATTATGATTCGAATAATGAGAGGAAATCTAAATGGTCGATATAATTGAGCTTGAAGCGAATGATTTGGCAGCAATGCTATGCTCAAAAGTTTGTCATGATTTAATAAACCCAGTAGGGGCGGTAAATAATGGGCTTGAAACTTTGGCTGATCCTGAGCAAGCGGCAATGGCAGATTTCGCTCAAGAAATGATTGCTAGTGCTGCCAGACAAGCGCAAGCAAAACTAGAGTTTGCTCGCCTTGCCTATGGTGCCTCTTCAACCGCAAATACGGATTTTGATACTAGAGAATGCGAGCGTGTGGCGCAAATATTATTTGACATAGAAAAGGCTGATTTAGAGTGGAAAATAGAGCCTATTTTAATGCCAAAAAATAAGGCTAAACTATTGATGAATATGCTAGTTATTGCAGCATCTTCTGTGCCTCGTGGTGGAAATGTTGTAGTTGAAATATCAGGTGAAGCAGGCAAAGAAAGCCTTAAAATTACTTCAACTAGTGATAGCGAAAAGCGGCAAAAAACTCTTATGCCAATGGGAATTCAGGAGCTACTTGCTGGCAACCCAGAAGAGGGAGTTGATGCTAGGGGGATTCAGCCGTTTTATACTGGTCTGTTAGCTCGATTAGCAAACATGGATATTGCGGTAGAATTAAAGGATAAGATATTTACTTTTAGCGCTAAACCACAAGAAAAATAATTTAGTTTTTTAGATAAGTACGAATACTAGCTCTGATAAATATCAAGTATTCGTTAACCATCATCATTGCACCTTTGCTTGGAATTTTAATCTTGGAATTTTAATCTTGGGGCTTTATTGATGGATGATCTATTAGGTGAATTTTTGACAGAGACTAATGAAAGTCTTGAAGTTATTGACACAGAGCTTGTGCGCTTTGAGCGCGAGCCAAATAATGCTAAAATTTTGGATAATGTTTTTAGGCTGGTGCATACGATTAAGGGCACTTGCGGGTTTTTGGGGTTGCCTCGCCTAGAAATGTTAGCGCATGCCGCTGAAACTTTAATGGGCACTTATCGAGATGGCGCAACGGTTAGCGATGATGGTGTTTCAACCATTTTAATGTCGATTGATAAGATAAAAGATATTCTTTTAGCGCTTGAAGAAACTGAAAAAGAGCCAGAAGGTAAAGACGAAGAGTTGATAAATAAATTATTGGTGCTGGCTGGAGTTTTTGAAGACAATGAAAAAGCAAATGCTGAAAATGAGCTTAAACAAGAAACAGATGAGTTAGAAAAAGAGGATTTAATACTACCAGAAGAGCCAAAAGAAGCTACTGGTGGTGGTACGATGGGGCGTGAATTAAAACCGGGTGAAGTTTCGCTTGATGATCTTGAGGCGGCATTTCTAAATGCTGAGGGGCCAGATCTTTCGCAACCACCAGAGAAGCCAGTAACAGAGCCAGAAAAGGCCAGTGCTAATCAAATAGCTGCAAAAAAAGAAAAAGCAATGGCTAACCAAACCATTCGGGTGAATGTGCAAACCATTGAAAACCTAATGAATATGGTTTCAGAATTAGTTTTAACTCGTAATCAGTTACTAGAAATTTCTCGTCGCAACGAAGGACGTGAAGAAGAAAGCGAGTTTAATACTCCATTGCAACGCCTCTCAAATGTAACGGCGGAATTGCAAGAAGGGGTAATGAAAACTCGAATGCAACCTATTGGTAGCGCATGGGGGAAATTGCCTCGCATTGTGCGTGATCTTAGCGTTGAACTTGGTAAGCCGATAGATCTTGAAATGATTGGCAAAGAAACTGAACTTGATAGGCAAGTGCTTGAACTTATTCGTGATCCGTTAACTCATATGGTGCGAAATTCAGCAGATCATGGCATTGAAATGCCAGATGTGCGCGAAAAAGCTGGCAAAAGCAAAACAGGAACTATTCGTCTTTCAGCTCACCATGAGGGTGGGCATATTCTTATTTCTATTGCTGATGATGGTAAGGGTTTAAATACTAAAAAACTAAGCGAAAAACTAATTTCGCAAGGTTTGGCGAGCGAGAGCGAAGTCAACTCAATGAGTGATGCGCAAATTCATAAATATATTTTCCACCCCGGATTTTCAACCGCTGAAAAAGTGACAGCGGTTTCGGGTCGTGGGGTGGGCATGGATGTTGTGCGCACTAATATTGAACTTATTGGAGGCTCAATCGATCTTAAATCTGCTGAGGGGTCGGGCACAACAGTTACCGTTAAAATTCCGCTCACGTTAGCAATTATTCCAGCGCTTATTATTGAAAGTGCTGGGGAGAGGTTTGCAATTCCGCAATTAGCGGTCAGTGAATTAGTGCGGGTTAATCAGCAGGGTGAAAATCGTATTGAGAAAATTAAAAATGCCGAAGTGTTGCGTTTAAGAAACTCATTATTACCAATAGTTAGGCTTTCTGATTTGTTAAATATGGAAAGAAAGCAAGAGAAAGATGATAATGTCTTGCGATCAGATAGTACTTTTGTGGTGGTAACAGAAGTTGGTACACGATCGTTTGGGGTGATTGTTGATGAGGTTTTTCATACCGAAGAAATTGTCGTAAAACCAATGTCGGGAATGCTTAAAGATGTTTCTATGTTTTCAGGTAATACGATTATGGGAGATGGCTCGGTCATTATGATACTTGATCCAAATGGTTTGTCGCAATCTATTGGATCAGCGCATGAGGAAGTTGAAAAAGATGAGTTAAGTGATGAAAAAGCGAAGAATAAAGATAATGATATTATTTCATTATTGATATTTGAGGCTGGATCGAGCGATCCTAAAGCTGTGCCACTTTCGCTGGTAACAAGGCTTGAGGAATTTGATTATTCAAGTGTTGAAAGAGCAGGTAGTCGCCATATGGTACAATATCGTGATCGCTTAATGCCACTGGTCTATGTTAATGAAGAGGGTAATCGTCAAACTGAGGGGGCAATGCCAATGATGGTATTTGCCGAAGGGGAGCGTGTGATGGGATTGGTGGTTGATAGAATAGTTGATATTGTTGAAGCTAAGTTAGAATTGCAAGTTGATTCAGATATGGAAGGCTTTTTGGGTAGCGCTATAATATGCGAGAAGGCAACTGAAGTGCTTGATGTGGGTTATTTCTTGCCCAAAGCATATTCAGATTGGTTTGAGAGAAAAGAGCAAGTGCGACCACGTGCAAGGCGTTTGTTATATGCTGAAGATAGCCCATTTTTTAGGAACATGATTGTTCCTGTGCTTATTGGTGCTGGGTATGATGTAACGGCAGTTGAAGATGGTATTGAGGCTTTTGATTTAGTGCAGGAGGGGGCTAAATTTGATATTGTTGTTACCGATATTGAAATGCCAAATATGGATGGATTTACGCTCACTAGATGTTTATCTGAAAATAAAAATTCAGCAAATTGGCCAGTAATTGCGCTTTCTGCTTTTGTTGGTGAGGCATCAGAGAAGAGAGCAAAAGCGCTTGGCATGTTTGATTTTATTGCTAAATTTGATCGTAAAGGATTAATCGATGCGCTTAAACGCACAGAGCAGGTAATAGATGTGGAGGTGGCAGCATGAGCAATAAAAAATTTGGAAATAGTGGAAAACAATATGTAACAATTCGATTGGCAGGGCAATTATTTGGTTTGCCAATAGATCGAGTGCAAGATGTTTTTATGCCAGATAATTTTACTTTTGTGCCATTGGCAGAGACGCAAATTGCTGGTGTGTTAAACCTTCGGGGGCGAATATTAACGGCGATTGATCTTAGCAAAGTGCTAAATGTTGCAGCGGTAAATGAAACAAATATTGAGCGCCCAGCAATAAGTGTGATTTATGCTAACGAATTATACGGACTTTTAATAGATATTATAGGTGAAGTGGTAACGCTTGATAGCGAGCAATTAGAGGCTAATCCAGTAAATCTTGATGCTGAATGGGCAAAAATTAGTGTTGGTACTTATCGTCTTGAAGACGAATTATTGGTTATTTTAGATGTTGATGTATTAATAGAAGAATTATTAAATAAAGAAGCAGCATAACGATATGTTTTGCCCTTTCATGAGGAGAAAAAAATGAAATCTTGTTTGGTGGTAGATGATTCAAGTGTAGTTAGAAAAGTTGCACGAAAAATCCTTGAAGATATGGAATATATTGTTGATGAGGCAGAAGATGGGCAAGAGGCTTATGATAAATGCAAACATGAAATGCCCGATGCAATTTTGCTTGATTGGAATATGCCGATAAAATCGGGTCTTGAATTTTTGAAGGATTTACGTGGTTTTGTTGGCGGCGATAAACCAAAAGTTGTTTTTTGCACCACTGAAAATGATGTGGGTCATATTGCCATGGCGCTTAAAGCTGGGGCAAATGAATATATTATGAAACCGTTTGATCGTGAAATATTAGAATCAAAATTTGAACGGCTTTGGTCTTAATCACTAAAGCTTAATTATTAAGAATGGGAGAGTAAAACCTCCCATTTTTTGTTTTTAATAAGCACTCATACCTAGCAAACTCTAAATCAGGCGCTTAGGATATTAGAGCAAACTCATCTTAACAAAAAAGGTGAGAATTAATGGGCGCACAAAATCTAGCGATAAATATTGGTAAAAAAACTCGTGTAATGTTGGTTGATGATTCAGCTGTTGTGCGTGGCATGGTCAGGAAATGGCTAGAAACTATTGATAATATTGAAGTTGTTGATAGTGCTGATAATGGCAAAATTGCAATAGATAAGGTTGCGAAAGAAAAGCCTGATATTATTATTTTAGATATTGAAATGCCAGTAATGGACGGGATTACTGCATTGCCTGAATTGTTGCGCAAAGCGCCAAAAGCAATCGTTCTTATTGCCTCAACCCTATCACTAAAAAATGCTGAAATATCATTAAGGGCAATGAGTTTGGGGGCATCTGATTATATTCCAAAGCCATCTTTTGCTCGTGATGGTAATGAGGCACGAGAAGCTTTTAAGAGTGAGTTGATTAGGAAAATAACGGGGCTTATGCCAAAGGCTTCTCCTATTAAATCTTATGGTTCAAGCAATGTTTCTATCACACAAAATGCGGCATGGTCGCCCATGCCAAAGGGCAATGAAAATTTTAATTTCCGCAAAGCTTCTTTGATTAATCCACGTGTGTTAGCGATTGGCTCTTCAACTGGAGGGCCAGCGGCGCTTAGTAAAGTCTTTGAGCAGCTTAGCGGAAGGCTTTCTGATATCCCAGTATTTGTAACGCAACACATGCCGCCAACTTTTACCACATTGCTTGGTGAGAGATTGGCTAAAACTGCTGGTATTGAAGGTGGGGAGGCAAAAGCTGATGAGCCTGTTGTGGCGGGTCGTCTTTATTTGGCTCCGGGTGGTTTTCATATGCGAGTGGCAGAAGTAAATGGCACAAAAATAATTAAGTTAGATAAAGGGCCGCCAATAAATCATTGTCGCCCTGCGGTTGATCCAATGTTTGAAAGCATAGCCGAGCAATATGGCAATGCAACTTTGGCCGCTGTGCTAACTGGCATGGGATCAGACGGGGCAAATGGAGCGGTGGCTATTGCTCATACTGGCGGTACTATTTTTGCGCAAGATGAAGCAAGCTCGGTTGTTTGGGGAATGCCCGGAGCAACCGCATTGGCTGGAGTATGCACCAAATTAGTTGATATTGAAAAAATGGGCGACGAATTGGCTCGAATAATAAATAAGGGAATGCTTAGATGAAAGAAGAAAATAATTTTTTAATAAGTAAATTTGTGCAAAACCATTCAGGAATTGTACTTGGTAGTTCAAAATCATATCTAATTGAAACTCGCTTAACACCAATAGCTGAGCAGTTTGGATTTAAGGATGTTGATGAGTTAGCTTACGGGCTTGGTAGCGCTGCAAGCGATCTAAAAAATGCAGTGATAGATGCAATGACCACCAATGAGAGTTTTTTCTTTCGAGATAATATTCCCTTTGAGGCGTTTGAAAAAATCATGTTGCCAGAATTAATTGCAACTGCCCGTAAAACTAATAATAAAATTCGTATTTGGTGCGCTGCGGCTTCTACTGGGCAAGAACCTTATTCTTTGGCGATGATTTTGCTAGCTAATAAACGGCTTTGGTCTGGTATAAATATAGAAATAATTGGCACAGATCTTTCTGATTTATCGCTTGAGCGTGCCAAAATTGGCAGATATACGCAATTTGAAGTGCAACGAGGTTTGCCAGTGCAAATGTTGGTTGAGCATTTTAAGCAAGAAGGCACTGCGTGGTTTATTTCTGATGAGATAAAAAATATGGTGAAATTTTCTAAAAGTAACTTGCTTGAGCCATTTGGATTGCTAGGCAAAATGGACATTGTTTTTTGTCGTAATGTGCTAATTTATTTTGATACAGAAACCAAAGCAAAGGTTGTAAAATCTGTCTATGACATTTTGCGCTTAGATGGATATTTGGTGCTTGGCGGCGCTGAAACCTTGCTTGGAATTAGTGATTTGATGGAGCGAGCAGAAGGTTATAGAGGGCTTTATCGCTCAGCGGGCGCAAAAAATAACTTAACTGCGCTTAGTGCTTGATTTTGTTATATTCTGGATTGCTATAAATTTAGCTGCAATCGCAGTCCGCTTCCTTCCCCCTTTGTGGGGAGGGATTGAGGTGTCAAGTCCTAAATACTTGCACTCGCTTAGTTGAAATATGCAAGAAAACTGATTGATGCTAGTGAGTGACTTGCGTCTATGGCAAAATCACTTGATGTTCGTCTTTCAACTCTCTAACGTATATTGAAGCAATAAGTGTCAGGCAATTTGAAAACTAAGAGCAGTTCACATGGTAGCAAAAAAATCAAATGAATTTGATGGCTTCTATTCAGCATATTCTACAGGAATAGCTGGAAGTTCATTTGGTATGTTTGTTTTTAAAGATGGAATAATATCAGGTTCTGATGTTGGTGGAGGTAATTACAGCGGCAATTTTGTAATCTCGGAAGATGGTAGAGACCTCTCAGGAAAAGTTATATTCACAATTCCAATTGGTCAACAAACCATCACAGGAACAGCAGCTACAACTGAGCCAATTACATTCGAAGTTCCTTTTCAATTGCCAACAGAAATTAACCGAAATGATGTCCACAGAATAGAAACCCCTGCTGGTCCAATCAACATGAAATTTGAAAAACTTCGAGGGTTTAATGAATAATGTTGCAGCAACTGTAAACGATACAACTCTCATTCTAGGAATGAGTCCGTTTGAGATAATATATATTGGATTTCTTATTTTGACAATTATCGCGATATTTTTTGGCCCCATTAAAGCTGTCAAAATTACTCGCAAAATGGATAAAGAACGTGATATCCGTGAGAGAAAATTAGAGGTGTTTCGCTCATTGATGAAAACCAGAAGAATTAGGCTTTCCTCCGAGCATGTCACCGCACTAAATCTTATCGAGCTTGAATTTTACAAGAAAACATTAGTAACAAAGCCATACCGTGAATATATCAAACACCTTAGCTCCCCCTTACCTGCAAGTGATCAGCAAGAGCATTATTTTACTGAGCGGGATGATTTATTTGTCAACTTGCTGCAGGGACTTGGAGAAGAGCTTGGCTATAACTTCGATAAAAAGGATCTAGACCGACTTAGCTATACTCCAGTAGGATGGGAACAGGACGAATCCACTCAAAAGAAAAATGCAAGGCTTCTTTCAGAATTACTAGAAGGAAAAAGGCCATTGCCAATAACCAGTATGCAAGTAACAAATAATAGCCCATTCCCTCCTCCCCCAGAGATTGGAGAAAAAAATAAATAATTCTATTGCTTAGATAACACTTCTTTCCCTTTTGAAGCCATTATGCGCCAACCCCAACTTCCAAAAGACCCCTGTCAATTTTTGCAAATGACTAAGCATTGCGAAAAAATTGCTAGCTGTTGGATTTCTCTTATCGCTCAACATACGCATAAGACTTTTAGATGATGTTTCCATTTCTTCAAAGCTATAGCTACTCTATTACTTCGCCCCGACTGTCATAGCGAGAAGCGAAGCGACGAAGCTATCCAGAAATTTTGAGGTCTATCTCTAAGATTCTGGATTGCCACGTCGGCTGCGCCTCCTCGCAAAGACGAAGGAGAGAAATACTAAAAAATGGACATAGTTTACAAATATAGGACATTTCCCCTCTCCCCTTGCGGGAGGAGGGTGGCACGCAAAGCGTGACGGGTGAGGGGTAAGGCGTTGAACTTTAACTCTCAAATCTCAAGTTTTATTGAGACATTTTACCCCTCATCCGTCCTGCCAGACACCCCGTGTCAAGCACGGGGCAGGCTCTTTTCCCGCAAGGGGAGAAGGAAGAAAAGAATTTTAGTTAAACTGGACAGTAGTGGCAACAAGCAAACAGCACAAAGCAACCAACAAAGTCACCTGTTGGTTGCCAAATACTAACTTGAGATAATGATTTAGAGTTAGATTACTTATTCATGTGCCGCATGCGGGCTATTTCATCATATTCTACTTGTTCGGCTTTATCTTGTGCTGCACGTTCTGCCATATTGGCACGTTGATCAAGCAGTTCTATTTTTTTCAATTCTTCCAAAGCTTCAGAAAGCGCATCTTGTGCGGCTTCTTGTTGCCCCTTCATATCAGTTGCTGATGCTAGCAGATTATCTCGTCTGTTAATCGCCGCTTTAGCAAATGTTGAATAAGCGAAATGGGCAACGTCTGATATGCCAGTTTTTTGATGCTCTATATCTATTTGTTGATCAAGCTCTGCTGCCATGCGCTCAAAATCACCAATCATCATTTCGATTTGTGCTAATTGGCGACGTTTTTCATCAACATTAAATTTTCTTACCCTAATCAGGCTTTCGTTTCGTGACTTCATGACCTGTACTCCTTACACTATTATACTCAAGTCGTTTGTTCATTTTCAATCGCTGTGTCTATTATAGTTTTGAGCATTTCATAGCCCTGTTCTATACTAGTCACTTCTCCCCTATGCTGGCTCAAAAACGCCTCCAGCTTAGGATTGATAGCAATCGCTTGATCTACCTTTGCATCTGATCCTTTGCGGTAAGCCCCCAAGCGGATCAATTCTTCCATATCAGCAAAAACTGACATAAATTCCCGTGCCTTTTGCAAAACCGGCTGAACTTCCTCCGGTACGCACATAGGCATGGTGCGCGAAATAGACCTTAGAACGTTAATTGCTGGATATCTTCCACGCTCAGCAATCGCCCGTTCCATTACAATGTGCCCATCTAAAATACCACGTGCGGCATCTGCTATTGGCTCATTGTGATCATCACCTTCTACTAAAACAGTAAATAATCCCGTAACAGAACCAGAATTTTTTAATCCTGGGCCCGCTCTTTCTAATAACCTTGGTAATTCAGAGAAAACTGTGGGTGGATAGCCCTTTGCGGTGGGTGGTTCGCCTATTGAAAGCCCTATTTCTCGTTGCGCCATTGCAAAACGAGTTAAACTATCCATCATACATAATACTTTTTTGCCCTGATCTCGATAATATTCCGATAGGGAAAGCGTTAAATATGCCGCTTGTCGGCGCATAAGAGCGCTTTCATCTGAAGTTGCTACCACCAAAACGGTTTTCTTAATGCCCTCTTCGCCTAAATAGTCGGTAATAAACTCTTGCACTTCTCGCCCACGTTCACCAATAAGCCCAATTACTGCAACATCGACCTCAGTATTTACCGCCAACATTGACATAAGAACCGATTTACCAACCCCAGAGCCCGCAAAAATACCTAGCCGTTGTCCTTCGCATACCGTTGTAAAAGTGTTTAATACTCGCACACCAAGATCTAGCGGTTTGCCAACTCGTGCTCTATCATGAGCTGCTAGCGGGTTGTTGCGCAATGGGTATGCTATATCGCCTCGTGGTACTATGCCCTTATTATCAATTGCCTCGCCATTAGCATTTACTACTCGACCTAACCAGTTCATAGAAGGGTAAACAGCGCCATCATGGCTAGAAAATACTGCCTTACACCCCAAGCGCACTCCCTCAATAGGGCCAAATGGTAGGCAAAGTGCGTGTCCATCACGAAAGCCAATAATTTCACATGCTAGGTTTTTGCCAGATTGCCTTTCTATTGATACACGTCCGCCAACCCGCAATTCACGTACTGGGCCAGTTATCTCAAGCAACAGCCCTTGCACGGTTTTTACACGGCCAAAAACCTCAATCTCATCAATAGCGTTAATTTCGCTTATTAGAGGATCAATCATGAAAGCTAAATTCTTTCTTTATGCTTCAAAGTGAAACAATTTATGTTAAAAAGTACGAATCATAAGAAAACTGTAACCTATTGTTAAGAAAAAATCGCTATTTTCATAATTCAAGGTCATTCTTGTTAATAAGTCATTTTCTCTAGTTTTGTTGGTGCTAAAGCGCTTTTCGTTGAGTCCGATGAATCTCTTGTAACGCTTTCTTAACCTAAAACATTAAAAAGATGTAAAGGTTTTTATTTAATAAAATCAATATGTTACTATTTTTTAACTAAATTTTTTAGCATCTTGCTAATATGAATTAAACTTTGTTAACTATTTCTCAGTAGTGTCGAATCATATCCAGTAGGATTAACGATGGATGTGCTCACGCATGGGATGCATCTGAGTAGTTCCAGCAGGGACAATAACAAATTTTTAAGGGGATAAACATGCGAGTACTCTTAGTAGAAGATGATAGTGCAACAGCACAAAGCATCGAACTAATGCTAAAATCCGAGAGTTTTAACGTCTATACTACCGATTTAGGTGAAGAAGGCGTCGATCTTGGTAAATTATATGATTATGATATTATTTTATTAGATTTAAATCTACCCGATATGAGTGGGTATGAAGTGTTGCGCACGCTTAGGATTGCCAAAGTTCAAACTCCAATTCTTATTCTTTCTGGCCTTGCAGGCATTGAAGATAAGGTGCGTGGGCTTGGTTTTGGTGCTGATGATTATATGACTAAACCTTTTCATAAAGATGAATTGGTTGCTCGTATTCATGCAGTTGTTCGTCGCTCAAAAGGGCACGCACAATCAATTATTACGACTGGAGAATTGGCGGTAAATCTTGATACGAAAACAGTTGAAGTGGCTAGCCATCGTGTGCATTTAACTGGTAAAGAATATCAAATGCTTGAGCTTTTATCATTAAGAAAAGGCACAACGCTAACCAAAGAAATGTTCCTCAACCATCTTTATGGTGGCATGGACGAGCCAGAATTGAAAATTATTGACGTGTTCATTTGTAAATTGCGCAAAAAACTCTCAGTTGCAACGGGTGGCACAAATTACATCGAAACTGTTTGGGGTCGTGGTTATGTATTACGAGAGCCAGACGAACACGAAATGGTGCAAAGCGCTTAAGAGGCGCTTTTAGGCTTCTAATATTTCTAAGAATTCCAAACCCCGCATTTATGATGTGGGGTTTTTTGATGACTATCTAATAAGATGGTAAGTATAGTTTTGTTAGAGAGTTAAAGATATTTAATCCAATATTTCAAACTTTGGATTCATCTTGTTAGGAAAAAAATTAGGATTTATAATTTTGCTATGTTCCACATAATTTTGAAAGTGAAGGGCGCAATTATTACCATCAGACATTATCACCCCATATTGTGCAGGGGCTTCAAAACAGCTTTGTTGACCAGTTCGCCCCCTAAGATAAGGTTCAACCCTATGCTGATTGCCAGATATTGTTGCGCATGGGTATCCGCCCCAGCTTCCTGCAGAGCTTATATGGCAATGACCCGCAAGAATTTGAATGATATCAGCTTTGCTATCATGAAGGATATTTAACAGTTTTTCGGGCTCTGCCAATCTATAAGTATCAACTGGCATCTGCAACGCACAGGGATTATGATGAATTAGAATGATAATTTTTAGATCAAGTGATTTTGCTTTTGCTAGGCAATTTGCTGTCCATGAAAGCCGTTGATCGCATAAACCAGAACGCAAGAGACCTGGGTCCGAACTATCAAGCATTATGATTCTGTGACCTTTAATATCTTCATAGCCCTGCACAAACCCATTCTCATCAATCATTGGGTCATTAGTATGTTTCAAATAAACATTACGATCATCATGATTACCCATCATCACTCGTTGCGCCGATTTATTTTTTTCTCGAATTTCATCAAAAACAACATAGGCATTTAGATCAGCCTTATCAGCTATATCTCCTGCAAAAACCACTAGATCGGCATCACTGTGAAATTTATTCAAATTTTCAATTGCAGCTATAAAACGAGAAGCTGTATCTAGCTCATTTTTCACTTCACCATTAGGCAAAAGATGAATATCGCTCATTACAACGAGTTTTAAAAGATTATCATTATAAGCATTCACTTCATTGCCCCTTTTATGAAAAATTAAATTGCGGTGGCAGTAACCGAAACTATTTTTCTTTTAATCTTATCATATATGAATTTATCCTTCAACAGACTCCGTAGTCACCCCGTTGAAAAACGGGGTCCATTATACCCATACGCAGGCACAAACTAGCATTGTTATCTTTGCTAAAACAGCGAGTAATCCGCCATTTATGATATGGTTTGATAGCACAAATGGATGCCGTTTTCCAACGGCATGACAGTGTGAGTATATAGTTAATAATTTATCCGCCGCACAAAAATCTCAAAGACAAAGAGCGCCAAATTGTTTTTGCCTTACGTTAGCGGGCTGAGCCTCTCGTTATGATGATAAGGGAGTAATAGGGAAAACTGTTAATCTTTTCCAAGACTAACACCCATCCATAACCCAAGCCCCACCCTCAATCCCTCCCCGCAAAGGGGGAGGGAAGCGGATTGCGATTGTGGTTATTGCGGAGTGCAAAACCTTATTCCCCACTTCGCTTCTCGCTATGACGGACGAAGAGATAAAATAAAGAAAAGTCAAAAATACTTGACATCAAGTATAAAATAACATACATAAAGTCTAATTTACATTACTAACACGTCAAACTAAGAGGAAATCATGCCCTATCAAGAGAAGAATGCTGTTATATCTTTATTTTCCATTGCGATTGTTTTTGGGTTTTATTTTTATTTCACTAAGCAAAATTTTTCTGCAGGGTTATTTGATGGAGCAGATGCTGGTGTTTTAATTGGTAAGTCAATTCTTTGGCTTATTTTTGGTGGAGCAATCTTTCAAATAATAGCACAGGTAGTTTTTCATATTATTTATGTGGTTATTGCTAAAGAGCCAAATACCTCTTCTTTGGTTGATGAGCGTGACAAATTGATTGAGCTTCGCACTTTAAGGGTTGCTTATTATATTATTTTTGTTGGTTTTGTAACTGCAATGATTGCTTTGGCAATGGGGCAAAGCATTTTTGTAACCATTCATATCCTACTTTCATTCACAGTTATTGCTGGCATTGTTGAAAGCCTGATGCAGATTTTCCTTTATCGCAGAGGATTTTAGCTATGGGCAAAATTACCCTTATTAAGCGGCAGGTAAAAAACAATATTCGCCGCTTGCGTTTTGAACATGATGAAATGACGCAAAAAAAATTAGCTGAGTTAGTTGGTGTAACTCGCCAAACCATCGTGGCGATTGAAAACGCAAAATATGCGCCTTCACTCGAATTGGCTTTTTTGATTGCTTTAGCTTTTAACAAATCGATTGAAGAAGTTTTTTCTTATGAAATTTCAAAAACTTCAGATCGCACGGCAAAAGAAAGAGATTATCATGGCCAGACTTAACAGTTATTTTTGGGACTTTATTGCAAAAAAATATGCAAGAGACCCTATTATTGATCAGCAAGCCTATCAAAGAAAGCTGGAACTTACCCGCCGCTATATGCACCCAAATATGCGGGTGCTAGAGCTTGGGTGCGGCACTGGCACTATCGCCATTGCCCACGCCCCATTCGTTAAGCAGATTGATGCCATTGATGTTTCATCTAACATGCTTGTAATCGCAAAAGAAAAGTCCATTGCCAGCAATATCAATAATATTACGTTTACTCAGGCCAAGATGGAGGACATGCAAATCGATCCAGAAACTTATGACATGGTAATGGCTCATTCTATTTTGCACTTGTTGGACGATAAAGACGCCGCCATTGCCCACATCTTCAAAATGCTAAAACCAGAGGGGATTTTTGTTTCAAGTACGGCATGTATTGATAATCATTGGGCGCTAAAGTTTTTTCTGCCAATTGGCACTGCACTAGGTTTGCTCCCGCTTGTAAGATTTTTTAGCCCTGAAGAATTGCTGAGCAGTATTTCAGATGCTAAATTTGCAATACTGCAACAATGGCAACCAGAAAAAAATAAGGCAATGTTTATAATTGCTAAAAAAGGAGAAATTAAATGAATATGAAAACAAAATTTTCAACTCTATGGATAGTTATAACATTAAATATGGCCTTTGCCGACATTCTCTCGCTTTTTGTTCCAGGAATTCATGAGGAACTTGCGGCGTTCGCAGGTGATATCCCAATCACTTCGCTTATGTTGTTTGGTGCGGTAAAAATCCAAATTCCTATTGCTATGATTTTCCTGTCCAGAGTATTGAATTATAAGATAAACCGCTGGGCAAATATTATTGCAAGCATAATTACAATCGTGTTTGTTGTGGGTGGCGGAACATTATTGCCGCATTATATATTCATTGCAACTATCGAAGTTGCGTGCATGTTGCTGATTATTTGGTTTGCTTGGAAATGGACAGGTACTAGTAAAGCTATATCTTAATGGGCGCAAAAGGGTAGCTTAAATATTGCTATTTAATGATTAGATCTATTGTCTAAAACTAATAACACACATATCATTGCCTAAAAGGCTTCATTATGTTCGTTTCAGTTTTTGATATGTTTAAAATCGGGGTTGGCCCTTCTTCGTCCCATACAATGGGGCCAATGCTGGCAGCTTTTCGCTTTGTTGCTTTGGTGCGGGAGAAATTGCCAAAAATTGATGCGGCGCTTTCTCTTAAAATAACTTTGTTTGGCTCGCTCGCTCATACGGGAGTTGGGCATGGGACATGCAAGGCAGTTTTTGCTGGGTTACTCGGGTTTTTGCCTGATGAGGAAATGGATGGTTTTGCGAATTTATTTGAAAATCTTAAAGCAAAAAAGGCGCTGATATTTGATAGGCAGAAAATTGCTTTTGATCCTAATAAAGATATTATTGTCGATAAAAAAACTAAAAAGCTTCACGCCAATACGCTTTGTTTTGATATTGCTGATGCTGAGGGCAATGTAATTTTAAGCGAAACATATTATTCTATTGGTGGTGGTTTTATTATGAATGAGGCTGAAATGCACGCCCCACCAAAACAAAGTAGCAAGGAAGATATACCATTTCCGTTTCATAATGGGCAAGAAATGCTTGAGATGGGCAATGAGGCGAATTTAACCTTAGCGCAAATGAAGCGAGCAAACGAATTGATTTATCACTCGCAAAAGCAGCTTGATGATTATTTAGAAAAAATCTGGTGCGTGATGAATGATTGCATTGATCGTGGGCTAGAAACAAATGGCGAATTACCCGGAGGGCTATTTGTAAAAAGACGGGCTGGTGCAATTTATAAAACTCTAAAAAGGGATAGAGGAAAAAATGACGTGCCGCTCCACTCGGCGATTGATTGGCTTTCGGCTTACGCAATGGCGGTAAATGAGGAGAACGCGGCAGGTGGTCGTGTGGTAACTGCGCCAACCAATGGAGCGGCTGGGGTGTTGCCTTCGGTGATAAAATATTATCTTGAGCATGTGCCAAATTCTGATGAGGGCAAAGTGCCAGACATGCTATTAACAGCAGCGGTGATTGGCGGTTTGATAAAATATAACGCTTCAATTTCTGGCGCAGAAGTTGGTTGCCAAGGCGAAATCGGCTCAGCCTCGGCAATGGCTGCGGCAGCGCTTTGCTTTGCGCTTGGCGGCACAAACGAGCAAATAGAAAACGCCGCCGAAATTGCACTCGAGCATCATTTAGGCATGACGTGTGATCCGATAAAAGGCTTGGTGCAGATACCGTGTATAGAACGCAATGGCATGGGGGCGGTGAAAGCCGTTGCGGCGGCGAGTTTGGCAATTCACGGCGATGGCACACATCTTGTTTCGCTTGATGCGTGCATTGAGACAATGCGAGTTACGGGGCGTGATATGGACAGCCGATATAAGGAGACTTCACTTGGTGGGCTTAGTGTTTCGGTGGTGGAGTGTTGATGGACGAAACCGCAAGAGAGCAGATGATAGGTGCTGTTGATTCATGGTTGAAAACCCTAGATTTGCAGCAAGGTCGTAAAGAATTTCAAAGAAAGAAAATGCGACGTACGCTCCTTTTTGATGAGCCAATTGCTAAATTTGATAATCCTGAATACATTTTTAAGTTTTCTTCAAAAGAAGAAGAGCAAAGACACGAAATTATCGTGCGATATTTGGAGTTAGAGTCGAGAATCTTATCTTTAAAGGAGTGCGAATATTATTTTCGAAGATTCCCATTTCGAGGTCTTCCAGTCACAAAATATAGTCACTTAACCAATGTTTGTGAAATGTATTTTTCACGATTTTACGAGTTTAAGGAACGTTTAAAAGAATATTTCAAAGCAGTGGAAATTGTAACACCAAATCATCATCTTGATATTGGAAAGTTTATAAAATTATTTTCCAAAACATTCAAATCTGAATTACGTGAGCGAAATATAATCCATCATCATGAGGGGTTTGCAGAATTAAGCATAAGTAGATTGTTTTTGATGGAGTCTATTATGATAAAAAATAGCAATAAGAGAGAACATATCACTGAGTATAGAAAACTTACAAAAGAATGGGTGCTTCGAGTGCAAAAAAATGGCAAAAAACTAGACCAATTTCTTGAAGCTGTTGCTAAAGTAACTTTAGAAAATTGCGACTTCCTAAAAGGATAATTTATTCTTTCATTGGTTAAATAAATTCACGAGGAGCGGAGCGACGAAGCAGTCCAGAAGCTATAAACTCAGTGGCCAGTTAACTCTGGATTGCTGCGCCCTTCCTTCATGGCTCGACAGGCTCACCATGAGGAAGTGGATCGCAATGACAAACGCCAGCTATTTTTCTTATTTGCCAGAAATAATCCTCCGTCATCACAGCGCTGTCATGTTGAGCAAAGCCGAAACATCTTATGCCCTTCACTTTCGTTCAGGGTGACACATGGAGGTCATCACGAAGAGCGAAGCGATGCGGTAATTCAGAATCTATCAGATGGCGGGGGTGTCGGGGTCGGGCTGGAACAGCCCAACGGCGACAAGAATAAATGCTGCAACTTTCTTGATTGCCACTCTCTTTATATTTTAACCCCCACCCTCAATCCCTCCCCGCAAGGGGGAGGGATTGAGGGTGGGGGTTTAGTGTAAAATCTTGGGTGGGAGGCTCAATAAAAGAAAAGGGGCAGAGCGCTACCCTCGTCGATATTTCTCAACAAAATTGCGCAATATCTTCTCGGGCATATCAATATTCTCTGCCCTAACCATCGCTATTAATTTTTCTGCATCATTGGGATCAAAATAGCCGTGATTTTTATAAATATTGATGCGTAGTTCAAATTCGGCACAATCAGCTTCTGGGTGAAATTGTGTGGCGTAGATGTTGGATTTATATTTTATCATTTGCACTGGGCAGGTCGTGGCGGTGACTAGATTTGTGCAATGTTTTGGCATGGTTTGCACCGCCTCTTTATGACCGACAAAGGCACGAAAATTATTGCCTACGCCTTTTAATAAATCATCATCTTTGCCAGCATCGGTAAGGGCGCAATCTGTTGCGCCAACTTCTTCGCTATGGTTTTCTTTATTGACCACGCCACCCAAAAAATGCCCCAAAATTCCCATGCCATAACAACAACCTAAAAATGGAAAATCACGTAAGCAAATCTCGCCCATCATGCCCATTATTGCGTTCTCGATTGCTTTTTCTAGTGGGTGTTTTTTGCTTTCATTATCGCTAACACAACCCGGCCCACCGCCAACAATTATGCCTGAATAATCGCTTAGTTTAAGCCCATCAATATTTGGGTTTTCATCAAGCCTAATGCGATGCACGTCTTTTTTTGTCAAGCCGCCTTTGTTTAGAATTGCTTCAAATTCGCTGTTTGATGCGTCTGTTTCGGGGCGTAATTGTAGGATTAGAAATGGTTTCATGAGCGGGTTTTGCTTGTGTTTTACCCCCCACCCCAGCCCTACCCACGAGGGGGAGGGGGAAGAGGGAATTTGAGTTAATTTGTTGTTTTGCTGGCGGCTAGCATTTTTTCAACTACTTTAATTGCTTGATTATTGCGCTCGTTCCAATCACCAGAAATTAGCGTGTAATTAGCGCCAAACTTATCTAGTTTATTTTTGATTTTATCAAAAAACTTATCACGCATTTCTTGCTTGCCATAATAGCGCAACGGATCTTCCTGCCATGGGGCATTTGCATCTAATAACAAATAATGATCGGGCAATTTTATGCGTGCTTCAAGATCTGGCAAGGAGTGCCCGAGCAACATTTCAGCCCAAACAGCGGTTAGCAGTGCATCGGTATCTTCGAACAATATTGGCCCTGCTTTTTGCGATAGGGTTTTTCTATGCGCTTCGTGCCCATCAACAATGAAGTGCAATTCTTCTGCTCGATAATCACCCTGTTGGCGAAATCTTTCGTATGGGCGGCCATATTCTGGCACGTAAGGGCCGCCATATTTTTTGGCT
>JAMONS010000092.1 GCA_027065555.1 Hyphomicrobiales bacterium
GCCCTTGCAACATTTTAACTGCACGAAAAGCCCCACTATTCACCGCAAAATCAAACAGAGCTAAATCAAGCCCTGAGGGCAATTTATTGCCATTTATACGATCCCAATATTGCGCCTTATAAATCGCTTTTGCTTCACTTTTTTTAAGATTTTTCACCTCGCTCTTGGGTAATTTTTGATAGGATTTCACCCCTCGCCAGCTAGCCAAAGTACGCCGAGTAATTCCCATATTAGTAGCACCACCCGGATCGTTTTTATGATCCACATAGCCACCCTCATGCTTAAAGATTTCCGCTACAGCGAAATTAAAATTCTTAGCAACCATTTTTATAAAGCCCTTTAAACTAGAAATTACTAGTGCCTGATTAATTCTAACATTCCCCTACATCGTCATCCTCGTGCTTGACACGAGGATCCATAAAAATTGAGAGATTATGTGGACTCTCGCATCGAGCGCAAGAGTGACGAAGAGAGGGGTTGCTAAAGTGAAGAAAAAGCGCCGTCAGCAAAATGACCAGCACCAAGCGTTGCGCTAATTTGCGCCACTTCAAAATTAAAACTCGCTGGCAATGAGCCAAAATCCGCAATCTGATCTACAGATGAATATATCATTGAAGCGTTCGAACTATTGAATGAGCGAACTAAATTCGCACCATCATAAATATCAATTCGATAATTTTCTGGCACAAGCTCAAGCGGCACTTCACTAAGCGCCCAACTATCACCATTGTGGCGAGTGCGCCGCACCCAAGAAATATTTATATCATCATTTTGCGCATCTCTTTTAGCGCTCAAATGCACAGGATTAAGCGGCTTTGCAGGGTCAAGATTTATATCAATATTTAACTCAACCCCTTGCACATCATTTGCGCCAGCAAAGGCGGTTGCCACAATATTTGTGCCAAGCATATCTGGAGTTACATCAACAAATAGCACATTTTGATCTAGTAAAATAATCTGATTACCAGCAGAAATTGAACTGTTCGAACTATCAGTGCCACCAAGCCCTCTAAGTAATTTCGTTAGCTTATAATTATTGCTAGAAACAAGCTCCGCCTCAACAAAGCCAATTATTTCCCATGTGCCATCATCACGCTCAATAGCTAGGCGATTATTATTCGCTATCACGCTAAGCTCTGAAGCACTAGATAAATGACCATTATAAAGTTCGACTTTTAAGCTATTAGCATTATCCCAAAGAGAAGAATTGCTTGCAAAAATAGTTTCACTAACCACGCCAATAGTTGCAGAATTAGTAAGCCTCGCTAACTCAATATCTGTATCTTGCTCTTTAATAATAATGTCGCCCGTCCAAGGATCGCTCAATGCGCCAAACAGCAATCTTGAAATTGAGTTTTCACTTGATTTTAGCGGCAAGTGAGCGGCAATAACTACAGGCTCACCAACAATAGGAATGGCGCTAAAATTCGTGCTAATTTGTGTTTCTGAATTTGTGTAAGCTGGTTGAAAAAATGTTGCACGCGCACTAATCTTGCGCATATTTCCATCACGAATTTCATTAATAATAAAGGGGCCATTTGCTTGCCCCTCAATTTCAACAATATCACCAACTTCAAGCGCCAAAAATGAGGAAGGCAAAGCAAATTCAACAATATCGTCAGAAATATTTAATCTGCTAAGCGCATTTTGCGCCGCTTTACTTGTATTAGCAGAACTCATTACAAGACCAGAATTAAGCGAGGCTACTCCCTCGCCCTTTAATGAAATAGCGCTAATTGTTGAACTAGAATATGCATATTGCCTCTCATAATGAGTAAGCGCTAATTGCCCAATGATTTGGCTAGAATCTGGCTGCTTTCTAGAAATAATCTCGCCCTCATTTTGGGCTAAATTATCACCATTAATATTTGCAGCAACAAAATTAGAAATCCTGCTTACTTTTAGGCCTGTTTCTTTATCAAATATCTCTAAACTTGCAGCATCAAGAATTGAAGATACGGCATTACGTAAAGAAGTAATATTAGCAATTTGCGCACCCTCGATAAAAACATCACCATCAATTATATCTGCAATATCGACATTATAATCTTTAGCCATCGCCTTAATAAGTTCGGCTGCACCCATTGCTCCCAAACGACCTGTTAGCCAATGCCCTGTTTTATAATTATTGCCATCAGACCAAATGTTTAGAAATTTAGGAAAAGCTGGAAAGGGGCGAGCATCCCACGTCCAGATATAAATACGATCAGGATCAAGCATATTAGCGCCGTAGATACTAGAAAGAGGATTATTAGAAATATCAAAATCAGGGGAGCTTGGTTGCCAATATGAATGATATGCTCTTAAATGTTGACGTTGCTGAATTGGGTCTGGCGCACCAGATGAAAAATAGGGCAAAGCATTTTCAACAGATTTAGGGTCAGCAAAAGCGTTAGGTCGATTGCTGCCCTTATCAACGGCACCGCAACCAAGCTCAGTTAGCCAAAATGGCTTATTTTGAGGTGTCCAAGCACTAGCAACAGCGCTACGCACCCCGCCAATTCTATTATGATGAGCATTTGACCACCAATTATAAAGATCTTTATAGCGCCAAATCCAAGGCTCATTATAAGCACCATCGGTTATGGGAGATCGGTTGCCTGCTTCCCTATCAGCACTTGAAGCATAATAAAAATCATAGCCCTCGCCCCCTGCAATATTAGATTTAAGATAATCTAATTCATATGGGGAAGAAGCGATTTGCGCATCGGCATGCGCATTACCATCACGCCAATCAGAGATTGGCATATAATTATCAATGCCAATAGCATCAATATTTGGACTAGCCCAAACAGGATCAAGATGAAAATATTTATCGCCCGTTCCATCACTTGGCTGATAACCAGAATATTCAGACCAATCGGCGGCATAAGTAACTTTCGTATTTGCCCCGACAATAGATTTAATATCTGCGGCTAAATTTACCAAATCATCAACAAAGGGGAATTGCTCTTGGGAGCTACGCAAAAAACTCATCTGCTTCATTTCAGAGCCAATGATAAAAGCGTTAACTCCACCAGCTAGTTGCATTAATTTTGCATAATGCAAAATCATACGCCGATAACCCCAATCAGTTGGACCAGAATAATTTACAGTTTGCCCAGATGCAGAAAAGTGCGCAACATTAGCATTGCCGCTAAAGGCATTAATTTGAGGAATTATTGCCGCAGTTTTATCGGGCGAACCAGCAACACCAATCGCAGGATTACAGGTTATTCGCCCACGCCAAGGATATGCAGATTGCCCAATATTTTGCGTATAAGGATCGATTAGAGAATTATTGCTAGAAATATCCATCATCATTAGCGGATAGAGTGTAACTTTTAACCCTCGTGATTTCAAATCAGCAATCGCAGCTAATACTGAATTATCAGAAGGCGTGCCGCCATATGCTGGAGCATTATTAATATATGTTACTGTTGGTACTTGTTGCCTTGAAAGCCCGTTGACTTGCCAAGTGGTATTTTTGATATTTCTATTAGCACTTTCAACCCGAGGTTGAATTTTACATGTCCCGCAACGCAAATCATCGCCAAACCAAGAGACAATAAGCGCCACATGCTCTAAATTAGGGCAAAGCGCTACTAATTCATCAATCGATATTGTCCAATTTGATGTTTGCCCAACAACATGTGCATTTTCGCTAATTACTTTACCGGGCGAAATGATTTGCACACGAGGCACTGGATCATAGCCAAATTCGGTTGCTCCGGGGATTACAGTTATTGCACGAATAGATTGCTCAAGATCACCAACCGCTCGACATAACTCAACTGAAATATTAGGAATACGATTGCCAAATTGCTCAAGTGGCAAACGCTCAAAAACTATATAACAAATATTGCGATAGGCTGGTGTTTTATTCACTCCTTGTTTGGCAGTAATTAAACTATCAGGTAATTGAGAATCTGTGCCTCTATAAAAGCGAATATTAAGGCCATTTGTATCAAGCAATTCACCATCAGCCCAAATGTTTCCAAGATAAGATACTTCGCCTTCGCAAAAGGCGACTGCGAAATTTGCAACAATTAGCTCTCCCTCATTTGAAGGACTAGTGCCCTTTGCACCCGATGATTGCCCAACAATTCTTTCAAGTTCTGTTGCCCAAATAATATTACCGCTAACTCTATTCCAACCATAGATTCTAGCAATGGGCGCACCCTCAGATGAATTTTGCAGGCGAATATCTGGGCCAATTTTTTGCTCAGAAGTTTCGCCAAATAAAGCATTATCAATCGCAGACCCTGCAATAGCGCCAAGCGCCCTACCAATGGTTGCGCCCATAGGCCCACCAATTGCCCCACCGACAAATTGGCCTGCTAATGAAAATGCTAATGTTGCCATTATATATTGCTCCATGAAGAAACACCTCGATATGTTCGGCGCTTTTCTTCAATTAAAAAAATTCTATAAAAAGATAATTATTTAGCTATTTTTGGGAATTTATAAATTGCGAATATGTGTTTTTTCCACGCATCACTAAGCGGTGCTTCTACCACGCCAATTTGCTCTTGCGCATGAACAAAGGTACTATTTGAAATCATTATGGCGCAATGTTTTGGCGGCAATGAGCTTATCATCTTAAATAAAAGAACATCGCCAGCTTGTAGCTCAGCTTCGCTTTTAATAAGATATTTATCAGCTGCCATTTGCAATGCACCAGCGTTTTTCTTATCTCGCCAATCTGCCCTATAGGGTGGCATTTTCATTGGCTCTTCCCCAAACATTTCTCGCCATACACCACGCAGTAAACCAAGACAATCACACCCAGCGCCAATCGTGCTTGCTTGGTGGCGATAGGGCGTACCAATCCATTTAATTGTCGCCTCAACGATATTTTTTTGCTGCATAATCATGTGAATAAGGGCTGGCCATTTAATGAATTACCTTGCTTTGGATAGCGCAAAATAAAGTCACTACCAGGAATATGTGGGAAGCCTTGAAAATTTACCACATTAGAAAATTTATCCTGGCAAGTTGAAAGATGACGATCACAACCTGCATAAAGGTTAAGGTTATCACCGACATTAACCCAATCAATAATTGGCTCACTAAAACTAATCACGCTTTTTGCGCTCTCATTTTTATGCAAAATAATAATATCGCTCTTGCCCTCTCGCTTACCGCTAAGCCAAACTGCTTTACCGAAGCTAAACCAATTATTGGCAAAACCAGAAATAAGCGACGTAGTAATGGTAAAACTATTATCTAATGAAAGAACTGTCACGCTGATTTTATAGTTTGGATCTTCTATATCTATACCACAAGGATTTTCGCCTAATCGTGCATTGCAAAATGATTGATAGACCTTGCCCTTAGCAATATTCATATCGACCTGAGCGGAGCGCAATTCAGCTTTAAAAATACCATCGATGCGGGTAATTTCGCCAATATAATCGGTGCGCAAATGATGGCGTTCACTTACATCTTTCCAGTTAACTAAAAAGCTCTCAACCTTTGCCCCATCATAACGCCCAAGCAATATATCATCTTCATTAATTGCAGCAGAATTAACAATCCCAACTATTTCAGCGCTATCGGTTTGCGCCCCAAGTTTTGAAGCAACCTCCCCACTATCAGCGCCATAGGTAGGCGTAAAAACGCTTCCATCAAATTCTAATGTTTCATCATGATCGCTAAAGCCAAGCTCAATTCCATCTAGCCTTTTTATGCGCCAACATTTTGCAAGATTAGTTGCACTAGATGAAATATGGCTTGATAATTCATTGCTTAATTGTCTCATATTTTTACCTCCACAAGAGGAATATTAGAAATATTAGCGGCATCAAAACTTGACAGTTCAACATCAAGATGATCAATATCAAAACGCACAGGCACATCAAATTCAAAACCAGCCTTGATAATTTCACCATTAGCTGGAGCAACATTTAACGTTACCATTCCAGTTGCTTCCTCAACAAAAAACTCATTATTTGCAAGCTCAATAGCACCAACTTTAATAAGCACAGAACTAACAACAGGCTTGGTGATTTTACGCTCAAACGGATCAAAATTAGCGCCATAGGTCTTAGTTAGTTGAAACTGTATTTCTACTCCATCACCAATACCAATTTGCTGATTATCAACGCTAATATTCATAGAGCCAGAGGAAGTATAATCAAGCGCATCACGCCATAAAAAACCATGAAAACGCCCTCGCCTTTCTTCAAAAAACTCAAGCACTTCTGCCATGTCTGAGCGAGATTTAATGCCATAGGCAGCATTATAGGTGCGGAGTGAATTTGCCCAACGCTGGTTGCGCTCCTCAGCACCCGATGCCAGCGTTACAATATCGGTCTTGCGCTTTGGCCCACCTCGTGCGCCAAGCGAAATATCAAGCGGAAATCTTATATGATGAAATGCCATTAGCTAGCCCTCGTTCCACGCTTAACTGCCCGTAACAACATAGCGCTTATTTCTGCTTCTGCCCCAACAAAGCTTTGTGCATTTTGCGCTTGGATATTCATAGAAATAGAAATTGGTGCGCCACCAGAACTAGCAACCCCCAACCGCCCATCAGATCCACGAGCAAGCGGCAAAATAGCCTCGGGTCCTGCTTCCCCCGCAACACCAAAACCAGAGCCAAGCGGAAAATATGTCGGAGAAGCAACAACACCGCCCTTAGCAAATGGCGTAATTGCAGAATTGCCCATATTAAATAACTGCTCAACAAGCCCTGATGCCAAATTACCAATAGGCTTAAGCGCCGCTTTTAGCGCAATATTGGCAAAAGATTTTGCAATATCTCCTAAAAGCGAGCGCAAAGATTTCCCGTCAAGAATTGCGCCCTTAAAGGCTTTAGTTAGAGAATTTCCAACCCCATCGGCAAGATCTTTTATACGCTTTAATTCACCTTCAAGCGAACTTATTTCACCGCTAAAACTTTCACTAAATAAATTATCGTCACTACTCATTATTCTCTCCTAATCAGGGAAATTTTGCATCAAATTATCTAATCTTGCTCGACTTATTGGCGTTGCCTTATTGGGCTGAAAGGCCAAATAAGCTGCAAATATTTCTCTTGGTGTCATGAGCCAAAAATCTTTTGAGGAAAGCCGCAACACACCAAAACCAAATTGCATGGTTTCATTCCAGGGGAAAGGTGTCATTGCTCATTCTCACCAAAAGTTACAACCAGCAACTCCATAACAATTTCAGCAGCTCCCTTGAGCCCACCCTCAATAGACATACGAGCCAAATCATCATCGCTTATTGCATTGCCGCCACCACGCAACCCAGCCCCTAAAACAGCAACTAGATCACGGGCTGAAAGCCGCCCATCTTCAAATCTTTCGCTTAAACCAATAAGATCATCAGCCTTTAGGCGTGCCTCAAGCTCAGCTAGTGCGCCAAGCGTTAAACAAAGAGTGCGCTTTTCCTTGCCAATAACAGCTTCAATTTCACCACGTTGAATATTTGCCATTATATCACCGTAAAGCTAAGCTCGCCAGCACTCTCAAGCGCAATATCAAAGGTAACTTCACCTGCATGATCGGCTGAAAACTCAAGCGCAACAATTTGAAACGCCCCTTCAATCGTACCAAAATCAGGTAATATAAGTTGCCAGTTTCTAATAGTGCCAGCAAAGAATAACTCACGAATTTTAGCGTCCGAGCTTTCGTCCTTAAAAATTCCAGCTCCACTAAGGGAAGCACTTTTAATACCACCACCTGCTAATAATTCTCGCCACCGACCAGCAGATTCAGCATCGGTTATATCA
>JAMONS010000093.1 GCA_027065555.1 Hyphomicrobiales bacterium
TAGCAAGGCGCTACATATTTTTGATGCACAAAATTACCTGCATCTTAATGGGCCCGTAGCTCAGTTGGTTAGAGCAGACCGCTCATAACGGTCTGGTCGCAGGTTCGAGTCCTGCCGGGCCCACCATTTATATATCTCACGGCTCGCACCGCATTAGCCATGACGCACCGAAGATGGCGCTATGTCTAAATGCTGAGCCTCCGATGGGGCGCCGCATTGGCGGCGGCGAGCCCAAAGCTCGCTTTACTTTAATATTTATATTCTTATATGATTTTTTTGAACGGTCTTTTTTCAGCGCACGTCGCTAAGGCCTTTTTACGCTCACACCGCTAAGGCTGAACCTGACAAAACGCTGACAATCGTGAAGTCGATTGGTCATTATTGTTTGGCTATAGAAGAATCATGTCAAATAAAAAACAAAATATACGCATTTGGGATTTGCCTACTAGGATTTATCACTGGCTTCAGCTTTTGGTTGTTGTTGGTGCTTTATTAAGTGGTTTTTTTGCGCCTGAATGGTGGCTTAGCTATCATGTCTGGCTTGGTTATGCGCTTATTGCTTTGTTGGTGTTTCGCATTGTTTGGGGGTTTTTTGGCCCTGAATATTCTCGTTTTTCTAGTTTTATTTTTTCTCCCACAAAATTAATTGCTCATATAAAAGCTATAAAAGAGGGCAAGCCATTACATTTTTTTGGGCATAATCCGCTTGGTGCTTTAATGATATTTGCGCTTATTGCTGTTTTACTTGGTATTTCTTTGAGCGGTCTTATTAATCTTGGTGGGGTTGAGAATCAGGGTGCTTTGGCTGGGTTTGTTGATTATGCAAGCGGTGATATTGCTGGCAAAGTGCATTTGCTTTTAGCCTTTGCTCTTATTGCTATGATATTTTTGCATATTCTTGGGGTGGTGGTTGAAGGGAAAATCAGCAAGAGCAATTTAACTAAATCAATGATTGATGGTGATAAGCCATTGCCAAAAGGTGAGAAAGCTCCAATTTTGCGTTCCACGCTTTTTGTACCTGCTATTCTGTCTATTGCTGGCATTGGCTTAATCTTAGTTGTTGGCTCTATCAGCATGAGCAAAGTTCCAGCTTCGGGTTTTATCGCTATGCCAATTTCGCAAACCTACCAAAGTGAGTGTTCTGATTGTCATATTGTATATCACCCAAGCTTGTTACCAAAAAACTCATGGGCAATAATGATGGATAATCTAAGTGAGCATTTTGGTGAAGATGCTTCTTTGGACGATGAAACTAGAGATGTTATTGCCAATTACCTCGTTCGCTATTCTGCTGAAAATTGGGATAGTGAAGCGGCGAATAATTTGCTGCTAGTTGATAAAGAAAAACCAATTCAAATAACTGCAACTGCTTATTGGAAGTTGCGCCATGCTAAAATTGATGAGGAGGTTTTTAAATCAAAACCAGTGCGAACGGCTGCAAATTGTGAAGCGTGCCATAGCGATGCAAAAACTGGACGCTTTGCCGATGAGAATATTTCAATACCTAAACCAAAAACACAACCTTAAGAAGGGAATCTACTAACATGCGTAACCTACTAATTATAATAAGTATTCTTGCATTTTTTCCAGCAATGGCAGCTAATGCAGGCTCAAGAGAAGATATAATTGCACAATTAGAAACTCTGGCAAAAGCTGATGATGCAAATTTTAGTGGCTTTGATGCTAAGCGTGGTGAAAAATTGTTCTCGGCTAAATTTAGCACTGGCAAACCAGAAACACCAAGCTGCACGTCTTGTCATTCAACATCGCCAAAAAATGCAGGAGAAACAAGAGCAGGAAAAGCCATTGATCCTATGGCGCTTTCTAAAACCTCAGATCGTTATACCGACCCTAAAAAAGTTGAAAAATGGTTTCGCCGTAACTGTAACTCAGTACTTGGGCGTGAATGTACGCCACTAGAAAAAGGTGATTTTCTTGCCTTTATGATTTCACAATAATTATTTTGTCGCCGTTGGTCGCTTGCGCTTTCTTGCGTTCACGCCACGCAGGCTGTCCGACCCCGACACCCCCGCCAATAAATTTAAGGAGAAGAAAATGAAGAATAATAAATTACTTATTTCACTATTATCACTACCACTTTTAGCAACGCCTTTTGTTGCAATAGCAGATGATGATAATGTGCCACCAATTAAAAGCCTGATAGTTTTGGAAGAATGTGGGGCGTGCCATTTGGCATTTCAGCCAGCATTTTTGCCCAAAGCTTCATGGCAAAAAATGATGGGCGAACTCGAAAACCACTTTGGCGAAGACGCTTCTTTGGATGCTGATTCAATTACTGAAATTGAGGATTATCTAGTGGCTAATGCAAGTCGCCAGAAATTTAGAGGCGATAAAGCACCGCAACGCATAACCGAGTTGCGCTGGTTTAAAAAGGAGCATAATGATAGTGAAGTGAGATTTATGGAAAATAAATATAAGGTGAAATCCTTAGTTGATTGCGCTGCTTGTCATCAGGGTGCTGAAATGGGCATTTATGATGATGATTAGGCTTTGTGCTTAGCTAACTTCACAAATTTCAGAACGGGTGATAAATCTTTTGCCCGTTCCATTATCAAGCGAAAACATACCGCCATTTCCATCTATTGCGTCTATTATTAAGAGGGGGAATTTCCATGCTTTATATTGATCCTCGTTAATATAAAATTCCATGCCACCAATTTTGCCTAGTAAGAGATCATTATCGCCCAAAAATAATTCGCCCTTAGCATAACACATAGGGGCAGAGCCATCGCAACAACCACCTGATTGATGAAACATTAGTTCGCCGTGTTTTTCTTCTAGTTGCTTGATTAGTTCTAGTGCTTGGGGGGTGGCTTTTACTTTATTTGACATGATGTTTAGCTTAACCCCTCATCCGTCACGCTTTGCGTGCCACCTTCTCCCACAAGGGGAGAAGGTAGAAAGTAATTATCAAAAGAAACCAAGTTTATTTGGGCTGTAGCTAACCAGTAAGTTTTTGGTTTGTTGATAATGACCTAGCATTTGCAGATGATTTTCACGACCAATGCCAGATTGTTTGTAGCCGCCAAATGTAGCGTGCGCTGGGTAGGCGTGGTAGCAATTTGTCCACACACGACCAGCTTTTAATGCACGACCAAAGCGATAGCAGCGATTGATATCACGTGACCAAACACCAGCACCAAGCCCATAAAGCGTGTCATTGGCAATTTCTAGCGCTTCTTCATCTGTCTTAAAGGTTGTGACAGAAACAACGGGCCCAAAAATTTCTTCTTGGAAAACCCTCATCGAGTTATCACCCTTGAAAATTGTTGGCTTGATATAAAAACCACCGTCGAGTTCTCCTCCGGGGTTAAACGCCTCGCCACCAGTAAGAATTTCAGCGCCTTCCTTGCGGCCAATATCAAAATAAGAAAGGATTTTCTCATGTTGCTCTTTTGAGGCTTGCGATCCAACCATTGTATTAGGGTCAAGCGGATCACCTTGAATAATCGCTTCTGTGCGCTTTAAGCAACGAGCCATAAACTCTTCATAAATATCTTCTTGAATTAATGCACGAGAAGGGCAGGTACAAACTTCGCCCTGATTAAAGGCGAATAGCACAAAACCTTCAACCGCTTTATCAAGATAATTATCGTCTTCACGCATAACATCAGAAAAGAAGATATTTGGTGATTTACCGCCTAATTCCAAAGTTGATGGAATTAGATTTTGCGTGGCATATTGCATGATTAAGCGACCAGTTGTGGTTTCGCCAGTAAAGGCAATCTTTGCAATGCGCTTGGAAGTAGCGAGTGGCTTACCAGCTTCTAATCCAAAACCATTGACGATATTTAGTACGCCAGGTGGCAAGATATCGGCAATCAACTCAAGCAGAACTAAAATTGAAGCAGGAGTTTGCTCGGCTGGTTTAAGAATAACACAATTACCTGTCACCAAAGCTGGTGGTACTTTCCATGCCGCCATAAGGATTGGAAAATTCCAAGGAATAATCTGCCCAACAACGCCTAGTGGCTCTTGAAAATGATAGGCAACTGTATCTGCATCAAGTTCGCCAATCGAGCCTTCTTGTGCGCGAATTACGGAAGCAAAATAACGGAAATGATCAATCGCTAAAGGAATATCAGCAGCAGTAGTTTCACGGATTGGCTTGCCATTATCCCAAGTTTCAGCTTCTGCTAAAAGCGCCAGATTATCTTCCATTACTTGAGCGATTTTGTTTAGCAAATTAGAACGTTCGGTTACTGATGTGGCAGCCCAAGCGTCTTTTGCTGCATGTGCTGCATCAAGTGCTAGCTCAATATCTTTTTCGTTTGAACGTGGAATTTGGCATAGTACTTTGCCATTGACTGGTGAAATATTATCAAAATATTTCCCATCTACTGGTGCAACAAATTTGCCACCAATGAAGTTTCCATATTTTTCTTTAAACTTAAAACCCATTTTTTCCTCCTCTATTTATAGGTGAGATTATAATGGCTCTAAGCGATTAGTTTGTCATTAGGGAAGGGGGTGTTGTAATGCTAAACTGTCGCAATTTTGCTACAGTTTAGCTCATTTAATCTAGAAATTAGTTTTATTATGACTATTTAGCGGTGCTAAAAATTTCATTGCTTGATTATTATTTTGCACTCTGCAATGAATAAAATTCGGCAATATTGTCGAAAGACAAAATATATTTATTTAATCAAAATACTTTACTCAATCAAAATACTGGGAGGAAACTCATAATGAGTATTATATCTAAGTCGATCAAGGCAGTTGCCCTTGGCGCAATTATGGTCACAGGGCTTTCGTTTTCTGCGATAGCACAAGATCTTAAATTCTTTACAATCGGAACAGGCGGAACTGCCTATACATATTATCCAGTTGGCGGCGTTATTGCTAATGCAATTTCAAAACCACCAGGATCACGCGAATGTGGTAAAGGCGGAAGCTGTGGCGTTGATGGTTTGATTGCATCTGCTGTTTCTTCACGTGGTTCAGTTGATAATGTGAACGCAATTATTTCTGGTCTTCGTGATAGTGGCTTTGCACAATCTGATGTTGCTTATTGGGCATATACTGGCACTGGCACAATGGAAGGCAAAGAGCCAGCTACTGATTTACGCACAATCGCTGCTTTGTTTGAAGAGCATATTCACCTTGTAGCGCTTAAAGATAGCGGCATTAATTCTGTTGCTGATCTTAAGGGAAAACGTGTTTCACTTGATGAGCCCGGTTCTGGCACTTATGTTGACGCTGGTCTAATCCTTGAAGCTAACGGTCTTGGTGTTGATGATGTTACTGCTGAAGCTCTTAAGGGCGGTGCGGCATCTGAAGCTTTGCGCAATGGTAAAATTGATGCGTTTTTTGTGGTAGCTGGTTATCCTACTGGATCGCTTGTTGAACTTGCTTCAGCTGCGGACATTAAGCTTGTTCCAATCGCTGGAGCTGGTGCAGAAGCACTTGCTGAAAAATATGGCTTTTTCTCACTAAGCCCAATTCCTGCTGGCACTTATGAAGGTGTTGAACAAACTATGACAGTTGCTGTTGGCGCTCAATGGTACACAAGCGCAAAAGCTGATGATGAGTTAATCTATAACATCACTAAAGCATTGTGGAATGATGAGACCCGTAAGTTGCTTGACGTTGGTCATGCTAAAGGCAAAACAATTACGCTTGAAAGCGCACTTTCAGGTGTTGGTGTTCCGCTTCATGCTGGTGCTGAGCGTTTCTATAAAGAAATTGGCGCTCTTTAAATAGGTCAATTTAACAAATAATAATCTGGGCAATTTGTTGCCCAGATTTTTTATATGATTTTATAAGTCTGGGGGGATTTAGCAATGGCTGTTGATGAATTGAGCGCTGAAGAGTTAGAGGCGATTGAGCGCAAATATGACCCAGAAATGGCGTTCCGCTCGACTGGGCCAATTCTAGCTGTTGTTGTATCTATCGCATTAGTGGCAATGACCGTCTATCACTTTTATGCTTCAGGCTTTGGGCTTATCCGTGAATTATTACATCGTGGCATTCATATCAGCTTTGTGCTTGGTCTGGTTTTTATATTATTTTCTGCTAAAAAAACTCACTCATTAGACGTGCTACCTAGAAAATGGTATCGCTTTGATGGTGTGCCGCTTTATGATCTGGTTTTTGCTTTTGCCGCTGTTGCTGCGGCTTTATATTTACCGCTTTTACCACCAGAAATTGTTGCAGAGCGAGTTGGTAATCCTTCTTCTTTTGACGTTGTTATGGGAACAGTTCTATTGTTTTTAACGCTTGAAGCGGCAAGGCGCTCGATTGGCCCAACTCTTCCTATGATTGCTATTATATTCATTTTATTTGCGCTTTTTGGCCCTCTTGCCCCTGGTGCGCTAAAACATGGCGGCACTAGTTGGCTTGGTCTCATCAACCATCTTTATATGACAAATCAGGGTATTTATGGCATCGCCATTGGGGTGATGGCGCAATATGTGTTTTTGTTTATTGTATTTGGAGTTTTGGCAACCCGCATTGGTTTGGGGCAATTATTCATTGATATAGCAATGGTGATTGCTGGTCGTTATGCGGGTGGGCCTGCTAAAGTTGCGATTTTTTCTTCGGCATTTATGGGGACAATTTCAGGCTCATCAATCGCTAATACGGTGACAACAGGTGCGCTTACTATTCCTGCAATGAAAAAGGCTGGCTATCCAAAACATTTTGCGGGTGCAGTTGAGGCAACGGCTTCGACAGGTGGGCAAATAACGCCACCAATTTTGGGTGCGGCAGCTTTTATCATGGTGGAATATTTAGAAATTCCACTTCGTGATATTTTGGCAGCGGCTCTTTTTCCTGCCCTTTTGCATTATTTTGGTATTTTTATCATGGTGCATTTAGAGGCAAAAAAGCTTGGTCTTAAGGGAATGGATAAAAAAGATTTACCAAAAACGCTTGTTGTTTTACGCCAACATTGGCTTTCAATCATTCCGCTTATAATTTTAGTATATCTTATTTTAACAGGGCGCACGCCAGATTTTGCTGCGGTTTATGGTATTATTGCCTGCGTTGTTGTTGGGTTTTTGAACCCCGTAAATCGATTAAATATTAAAGACCTCTGGCACGCTCTTTCTATGGGGGCAAAAAACACGCTAGCGGTTGGTGCGGCGGCGGCAACGGTTGGTGTTGTTGTTGGTGTGGTAACGCTTACGGGCGTTGGTTTTCGTCTTGGTTATGTTGTGGTGCAAACCGCAACTGATCTTGGTACAATTATTGGCTCTATCTGGCCAATGTCATTTTTCACTGTGACGCAATGGGCATTATTCTTCTCGCTGGTTTTAATAGCGATTGCCTGTATTTTAATGGGTGCGGGTATTCCAACAACTGCAACTTATATTATTTTGGTGGCGGTGGCAGCGCCTGCATTGGCGGTGCTTGGGGTTGAGCCAATAGTTGCGCATTTCTTTGTGTTTTATTATGGGGTGTTAGCGGATATTACGCCGCCCGTGGCGCTAGCCGCCTATGCGGCGGCAGGCATTGCAGGATCGAACCCCTTTAAAACAGGCAATACCGCCTTTCGCTTAGGAATTGCAAAAGCTATTGTGCCATTTGTATTCGTTTATTCACCTGCTTTATTGCTAGTAACAGACGGCTTCACATGGGCAGCATTTTCCATCACGCTACTTGGTGCAATGATAGGAATTGCAGGAATTGGCGTAGCCTTCTCAGGCTATCTCATCGCCCCAATGAAAAAATGGCAACGCTGGTGGATAGGG
>JAMONS010000094.1 GCA_027065555.1 Hyphomicrobiales bacterium
AGAGTTTGTAAATCCATATAATTCTTCATTATTGGTATAAGACCTATGTTCAGGAAATTGCATTTGTAAATATTCAATTTTTGTTGATAAATTATCACTCAAAGCATATTCCACGCCTCCACCAAACACCCAGCCTGTATGAATATTATCATTATAAGTGTTTTGGGTAGCATCATTATCACCAAGAATTATTTCATTGGTCTGCATAAATGCCGCACCAGCAGTTCCATAGACCAGTAAATTATCAAAACTATAACCAACACGAGGGCGTAAAGTGCCCCATAGACCGCCATATTTACTCTTCCAAATATGTCCGTCCCACATGTCTAATTTATCAGGCGCTTGAAAGTTCATCATTCCTAAATCACCCTCAATACCAACAACAATATTATTGTTCATCTGATAATTGTAACCTGCAGAAATAGATGCCAAATATCCATTAGGACTGATAGTTTCAATGCTCGGGTGATCATCACCAGCACGATCATAAAAAGTGCTAGAATTACCCCAACCGCCACCAATGCTTGTGCCAAAATAAAATCCTGACCAGCGCTGGCTTAGGCTTTGGGCTGAAAACATACTATTAACATCAAATATGTTTTTTTCCGAAGAATTATATTCTCCTGCTTGCGCTCCCGACACTGCTAGAATAAACGGTAAGGTAATAGAGGTTAAGCCTAACAACCCCTTTTTTATTCCTTTTTTTATCGAAAAAGAAAAATGTTTGTTTTTTAAGAACCCCCCACAGCTCAGATTAGATATATTTTTATAAAAATTAGCCAATTTAGTCCTCCTAAAAGTAAACATTGATTAAAAATAAATTTAAGTTCTGCAAATCAATACCAGTTACAGAACTATGATTATTCCAATCAAAAGAAGGTCTAGGATTGTTCTCTTTGTGATGTTTTGTGGTTTTCTTTGTGAGGGTTTTTTGTTGTGATTGTGCGGATTGTTTGTCTTTTTTGTGCTTTCTCTCTTGCGGTAAAGTCTTTTAATCTAGGATATTTTCATAGATTACTACTTAATGTCATGCCGTTGCAGCTTTTTGGCGTGAGAAGAAAAATGCCGGCATCCATTATACTCATAGATAAGCACAATCTAATATTGTTCTCATTGCTGAAACATCTAGAAAATCGCTATCTATGATATAATTTGATAGCGCAAATGGATGCCGTTTTCCAACGGCATGACGGCGGAGTATTATATGGTATTAGTGAAATATTGTGGCAACTAATCAATCTATCCTAACACAAGTTTAGATACCTAATAGTGCTTTCGGTGCTCACTAACTTTGAAACGCACCATATATGGCTTTGAGCGAAGGTCGTTTATTAAATTCCAGAAAATTTCTTTTATATAATCATCTTTTATGCTGTCTGGGCATTCATAGCGCTGAAAAAATTCACCGTTTTCCCAATATGATTTATTTGATTTTTCATAAGACGGCTGCAGATATTCATGGATTGCCCATAATATATTATTCAAAAACTCTGCAATCATGCTACTATGATAATTAAACATTTGATCATGGAATTGCTCAGAAAATTCTTCCATTGCAAGTAAAACCTGATTTAGTTTTATTTTGACTCCACTTTTTTCAAAAATTTCTTTTATTGTCTTTGCCTGTCTAGTGAGAGCCTGCGGATTGTGTTTTACGATATTCCCACAAATGCAAATATATTCATTACGTGTGATTTTTAATTCTACTTCCTGATTGATAGATGGAAACCATAGTTTTCTTGTTTCATCAAAAAGCTCCCAATTTATTTTTTGGTTTAACCACTCTTGAAATGATTCAACGGCTTGCTTTAGTGGTTGTGTATTAGGGTTATATTTAGGATTATTGATAATTACTTGAAGTGCGCTAAGGCATTTCTTTTTGTCAAGTATGGGCGTGCTCAGAAAATCAACTAAAATGATATTGAAATATTTCTGATGTATAGATGTTTCGAACCTTATCTCTGAATGAGGGTCATTATGATATAGAGTAATTACTTCATGATTAACCATAGAGCCAATAGAATCCATTACTGCTTTAAGAACCAGAATCTCTTTTTCATCATCATTATACATTTTGCAGGTCATAAACATATTTCATTGTGCTATTATAGTCCGCCTACGTTGCTTTGCAACTACGGTGCGACAGCCTATCTCTAACTCGTTCAACTCGACAAGCCATTGGCTTGCCGAACCGACCCGCTGCGCCAGCGCCTGCGCGGCGAGAGCTCAAAGAGCGTAGGGGGTAGTGGAGCCAGCATGCACCGCCCACAGCAGGTTTACCGCGAGGACGGGCAAAAGCATAAAGACCCGTATGGCGGAACCACGAACGAAGTGAGTGGTGGAGCCAGACGGGATCGAACCGACGACCTCTTCGCTGCCAGCGAAGCGCTCTCCCAGCTGAGCTATGGCCCCATAAAACCCCAAATATGTTTAGGGTAAGTTGTTGCTTAAACTAAAGTAAGCCTCATTAAGTTTCATCACCAGTATCAATTGACACGCCTAGATCTATTTTAGCGTCCTCGTCATCTTCTTCTAAAAAAGTATCTTGCTGGTCGGCATTGACGCTATCATCAACTTCTACATCATCAACGTCGGGAATTTCTTCACCAGCATTTTCTTCTTCTTCTGCATCATCAAGTGAAATAATTTCTGGTGCATCGCTATCGCTAGATAGTTCACCCTCATCTTTTACTTTATCAGCTACTTTTTCTTTAACTGGTTTGGGTGCTGGTGCTTCTGAAGCAACAGTAAATTTTTCGCCACATTTAGGGCAAATAATGGGGTCTTTGTTTAGATCGTAAAATTTAACATCGCACTCTTGGCATTGGCGCTTAATTCCTCTTTCAGTTTTTCCCATTTCATTCCCTATCTTAATAATTAATTTCTTAACTAGCATATGCCTATTGGCAAATTTGGATTTATCCTAAAAATATAAACAAATCACTGCTTTGTTAATTCGGATAAATGCATTTTGGCTTTAATGTCAAATCTAAAATATATTTTTTTGCAGATTTTATATTATTATAGTATTTCCACTTTCTTTCATGCTATATAAAATACTTTGTTTTTACCATCTTGAAGCATATCTTTGGAACATATTTTTATGAATATTTCAAACTCAAAATTACAACCAGTAATAGCTATAGCAAATAAATCTGCGCTATTAGGAGAGGTTATTTTACCAGGTGATAAATCTATTTCCCATCGGGCGCTAATGTTTGGTGCTATTGCCCTTGGCACAACAAAGGTCACTGGCCTGCTTGAGGGTGAAGACGTGCTAGCAACTGCCAATGCTATGGGTGCGCTTGGTGCGAAAATTACTAAAATTGATAATATTTATCATATTGAGGGGGTTGGCGATAAAGGTCTTAGCAAAAGCCAAGAAACAATAGATTTTGGCAATGCTGGCACTGGGGTGCGATTATGTATGGGGCTGGTTAGCGCTTATGATTTTAGTACTAAATTTAGCGGCGATGCTTCCCTTAGTTCAAGGCCAATGGGGCGAGTGCTTGATCCGCTTAAAGCTATTGGGGTTGAGATTTTAGAAGATAATGAGGGCAAATTACCAATTACTATTCGTGGTGCAAAACAACTTGAGCCAATAAATTATCAAGTGCCAATGGCTTCAGCGCAAGTTAAATCGGCCGTTTTATTGGCTGGCCTAAATTCAAAACATAAAACCATAGTAATAGAAAAAATTAAAACCCGAGATCATACAGAAAAAATGTTGCAAGGCTTTGGCGCAAAGCTAAGCATGAAAAATGGTGAAGATGGCGCAATAATAATTGAGATGGAAGCTAATCCAAAACTGATTGCACAAGATATTACTGTTCCCGGAGATCCAAGTTCCGCGGCCTTCGCTATTGTTGCAGCTAGCATTATTCCAAATTCTGATGTTTTAATAAAAAACACTCTAATGAACCCAACTCGGGCTGGCTTGATAAAAACACTGCTAGAAATGGATGCAAATATTGAAATATTAAATTCACATGTTTCTGGTGGCGAAGAAATTGCAGATGTTAGAGTGCGATATGCAAAACTTAAAGGCGTAGAAGTGCCAGCAAAGCGTGCGCCATCAATGATAGATGAATATCCAATATTAGCGGTTGCAGCAGCTTTTGCAAAAGGCACAACAAAAATGCTTGGCGTTGGTGAAATGCGAGTAAAAGAAACCGATAGATTAGATTTAATGGCCAAAGGGCTTAAGGCAAATGGCATTGATTTAGTTGAGGGGAAGGATTTCTTATATATTAAGGGTGCAAGCGAAATTGAGGGCGGTGCAAGTATAAAAACTCACCTTGATCATCGTATTGCCATGACATTTTTAGTATTAGGAATGGCAACAAAAAACCCTATAGAAATAGATGATGCTAGTGTTATTGATACGTCTTATCCAAGTTTTATTGCAGATTTTACGGCGCTTGGCGCAAGTTTTGAGGTTTTGGAGCAATTATGATTATTGCGATTGATGGCCCCGCAGCGTCGGGCAAGGGAACTATTGCTAAAGGCCTAGCCAAGCATTATGGGCTACCTCATTTAGATACGGGTCTATTATATCGAGCGATTGGGCAGGCGATGCAGGATCAACTAGATGAAAAAGATTTTGAGCAAAAAGCAATAAAAATTGCGCATAATTTAGATAAATCTCAACTTGATGCTAAAAAACTCGGAACGCCTGAAATAGCCCTTGCAGCCGCAAAAATAGCCAAAATTGAGGAAGTTCGAGAGGCTTTACGCCAATATCAGCGTAATTTTGCTCAACAAAAGGGTGGCGCAGTGCTTGATGGGCGTGATATTGGCACTCGTATATGCCCAAATGCTGATGTTAAATTATTCATTACGGCTGATGCTAAAATCCGTGCTAATAGACGTTATTTAGAGTTATTATCCAAAGGCTTACAGGCAGATGAGAGCGAAATATTGCGCCAAATCATCATGCGAGATGAGAGCGATAGAAATAATCCAAGCGGAAATTTTTATGAAGCGAAAGATTCGCACTTGCTAGATAGTTCTAAATTAGATATAGAAACATCACTTCGCAAAGCCATTGCGATTGTTGATAATGAAATGGCCAAATAGGGCAGAAAATAATTATTTAATTTATTTTCAAAACCAACCCCTAAATAAGCTGTTTATAAAGGCAATATCTAACTCTTTGGCTCATCGAAAAAATCACCAAAAATCTCTTAGCCATTTTGCGCTGGGTCGTTTTGATTTCAATTTGATTTTCAAAACGCAACCCATAAAATCGGCTAATATTTTTGGCTTTTAATTTAACCAGCCCAGCGCACGATTGATGGAGTTATATATTTTGACACAACTAGATGTGACACAAGAAGATTTTGAAGCCCTTTTAATGGATTCATTCGTTGATAATGAACCAATGGAAGGTGCTGTTGTTAAGGGACGTATTGTAACTATTGAAAACGATTTGGCAATTATTGATGTAGGATTAAAAACTGAGGGGCGTGTTCCGCTTAAAGAATTTGGTGCTGCTGGCACTGATGGTTCTTTGCAAATTGGCTCAGAAGTTGAAGTTTATATTGATCGCATTGAAAATGCGGCAGGTGAAGCAGTGCTTAGCCGTGAAAAAGCACGTCGTGAGGAAAGCTGGTTAAATCTTGAAAAACTTAGCGAAGCTGGTGAAAGAGTAAACGGCAAAATCTTTAATCAAGTAAAGGGTGGTTTCACCGTTGATCTTGATGGAGCGATTGCTTTTCTTCCACGCTCTCAAGTTGATATTCGTCCAATTCGTGACATTGCGCCACTGATGAATGTTGAGCAGCCATTTATGATACTTAAAATGGACAAAAGGCGTGGTAATATTGTTGTTTCTCGCCGAGCAATCCTTGAAGAGAGCCGTGCTGAGCAACGTACTGAAATTGTGCAAAAGCTTGAAGAAGGTCAAACTGTTGAAGGTGTTGTTAAAAACATCACTGATTATGGTGCGTTTATTGATCTTGGTGGCATTGATGGACTATTACACGTGACCGATATTGCATGGCGTCGTGTAAATAACCCAGGTGAAGTTTTAACTATTGGCGAAACAATCAAAGTTAAAATTATCCGTGTTAATCAAGAAACCCATCGTATTTCACTAGGCATGAAGCAGCTTGAAGCTAATCCTTGGGAATCGATTGATTCTAAATTCCCACTTGAGGGTAAATTTACTGGCCGTGTAACAAATATCACCGATTATGGTGCATTTGTTGAACTTGAACCGGGAATTGAAGGGCTTATTCATATTTCTGAAATGAGCTGGACTAAAAAGAACGTTCACCCGGGTAAAATTGTTTCTACCTCGCAAGAAGTTGAAATTATGATTTTGGAAGTTGATCCTGAGCGTCGCCGTATTTCACTTGGTCTTAAACAATGTATTGATAATCCTTGGAATAGCTTTGCTGATAAATTCCCTATTGATTCTATTGTTGAGGGTGAAGTTAAAAACAAAACCGAATTTGGTCTATTTATCGGCCTTGAAGGTGAAGTTGATGGCATGGTGCATCTTTCAGATCTTGATTGGCAGCGACAAGGCGAAGAAGTTCTTGAAGATTATAATCGAGGTGATGTGGTTAAAGCTAAAGTGCTTGATGTTGATATTGCTAAAGAGCGAATTTCGCTTGGCATTAAACAGTTAGTTTCAGATGCAACGGCAGAACAAGCACAAAGTAGCGGCATTAGAAAAGGCGCGATTGTTACTGGTACAGTTAAGAGCATAAATGATGGTGGCATCGAGGTAACTATTGCTGATAGCGATATTGTTGCCTTTATTCGCCGTAATGATCTTTCTCGTGATCGTGCTGATCAACGTCCAGATCGTTTTGCGGTTGGTGACAAGCTAGATGCACGTGTAACCCAGTTCGATAAGAAAACTGGTCGCACTGTTCTTTCAATTAAAGCTCTAGAAATTGCTGAAGAAAAAGAAGCAGTAGCACAATATGGCAGCTCTGATTCAGGTGCATCACTTGGTGATATTCTTGGAGCAGCTCTTAAAGACAAAAAAGAAGATTAGGTTTTTCCTAAGTCGCTAAGGCTAGCGCCAGCGAGCCTAAAGCTCGCTATACTGAGAAAATAAATACTAAAACCCGCGTTTCAAAAGAAGTGCGGGTTTTGTTTTATGCGCCTTGCGCCAATTAACTGATTTCTTCTTCCCCCCTCCTTGCGAGGAGGGATTGAGGGTGGGGGTTAGGGAAAAATGAGGCTAAAAGACTTTATATGTAACCAAAACCCTACAAAAACCCCTCTATCACTTCTTTCAACTTACATAAATCTTGCTCTCTTGAAAGCGAATGATCGCCATCGGGTATAAGAGTATAATTTACCTCATCTTGCGTTAAATGCGCCATTAATTTTAGTGAATGAGATATTGGAACAGCTTGGTCTTGCCCGCCCTGTAAAATATGCACAGGGCAATTTGTTATGATTGATCCAGCACCAAATAATAAATGTTTTTCACCATCATCAATAAGTTTTTTGGTAATAATATAAGGCTCATCATAATCTGATGGTTGCTCGATAAACCCATTATTTTCTAATTCTAATAATTGTTGCTTAGAAAATAAATCTGTCATGAGGTCTTTACTCATATCAATAGCTGGGGCGATTAAAATAATTGCTTTAATCCGTTTTTTTGCTTTTTCATCTAGTGCCCTATTTAATAATAATGCCAACCAGCCACCCATAGATGAGCCAATAATAATTTGCTCTCCATTTGTTTTAGCAAAAACTGCCTTTGCCTCCTCAAGCCAATGAGAAATAGTGCCATCAATAAATTTACCACCCGATTGCCCATGCCCCGAATAATCAAAGCGAGTAACTTCTAAATTAAACTCTTGCCCCAAATCATCAAGCATAAGTGCTTTTGATCCCATCATATCTGACTTAAAACCACCAAGCCAAAACAAACCATTATTAGTTTCAATAGCCCCCTGCCTTTGCAAAACAGCAATTTCACGCCTACATTTATGTTTTTCAACGGTAAAATTCAGCTGTTGTAGGCTCATATTAGTCCCTCGTTAAAAAATATTAGATAAATCGCACTTAACAAACAATATTATGATTGACTTTATAGACTTGCGATATAAATTTAGCCATTATAAAGATATATAATTAACTCGTTTAAAAAAATAAGGAAATTTAATTATTCGCCGACCAATGAAACCAACGCCACCGCAAAAGGGTGGCCCCCCATCAAATGAAGATATTACTTCATCTCAAGTTCAACTTATAGATGAAACTGGAGAAAATCGCGGAACAGTTAGCACAAGTGAAGCTATGGAAATGGCACGTGAAGCAGGGCTTGACCTTGTAGCTATTTCACCGAATGCTAAACCGCCAGTTTGTAAAATCTTAGATTTGGGCAAATATAAATACCAAGCCCAAAAGAAAGCAGCTGAAGCTCGCAAAAGACAAAAAATCATTGACGTTAAAGAGATTAAATTGCGCCCCAATATTGATACTCATGATTATGACGTTAAAATGCGCTCGGTAAAAAAATTCCTTGAAGATGGCGATAAGGTGAAAATCACCATGCGCTTTAGAGGTCGTGAAATGGCGCACCAAGAGTTGGGCTTAAACCTATTGCTAAAAGTACGTGATGAAATGGAGCCAATTTCAAAGGTTGAAAGCACTCCACGATCTGAGGGTCGTCAAATGGTTATGGTGCTTTCGTCTAATATATAACTGTTGCTGGTGAGGTTGCGCTGATATTAGGGAGCGTACTTTCCCTGCATTGGCGGGGAGACTTCTCTTTATTCTTGTCGCCCCCGTGTCAAGCACGGGGCAGGCTGTTGGTCGCTTTGCTCCCGTCCCCGACACCCCCGCCGTTTTTTCTTTTTCCAAACAGTACGCAGGGCTGCCCGTCCCCGCTTGTCCGCCGTAGCTTTAGCGTAGGTGGAACACTCCCGCCTTCCTCTTATGCTTGTCGCCGTTGGTCGCTTACGCTCCCGACCCCGACACCCCCGCCGTTTTTTCCTTACCTACTTTTATTCTTGTTGTATTGACAAAATCGCATAAAACATAAAAACTCAAACTGCCTTCTTCTGGGGCGCTCAAGCGAATCGTTTGTCAAAACGAAGGCGCGCATCTCCAGCCTAATTATTAAAGGGTTTGTGATGTTAGAGAAAACACTATCAAAAAATAGCTGGAAAATTGAATTTTTTGCTACAATGAAATTGGCGTGGCCTTTAATTATTGCGCAATTAGCTGGCATATTATTATTCACCACCGACGTTATTATGATGGGCTGGCTTGGAGCGAAATATTTAGCAGCTGGTACGCTAGCAACTGCCATTTTACACCCTTTATTTATTGGCTCAATCGGTATTGTATCGGCAACTTCGCCACTTATTGCGCAAGCGATTGGTGCAAAAAGAATAAGAGATGTGCGGCGCATTGTGCGGCAAGGATTTTGGGTTGCATTTGTACTTACTCTAATAATCACGCCAATATTTTTTAATGCTGAAAAAATATTTTTATTATTGGGGCAAGATCCACAAATTAGCGCAATGGCGCAAACCTATATGTATTTTGCCGCAGGGGTTGCGCTACCGGGTTTAATGTTTATTTCTTTACGCTCGCTATTGCATGTAAGAGGGGCCGCAGTTGCAGTTCTTATTATCACTGTTTTTGGCATATTTGTTAATGCGCTTGGTAATTATGCCCTAATGTTTGGCAATTTTGGCTTCCCAAGATTAGAGCTAGCTGGCGCAGGTATCTCTACAACTTTTGTAAATTTGGTAATGTTTGTGCTAATTCTTGCCTATGTGCTTATCCATAAACGCTTTAGGCGCTTCAATGTGCTTTATCGCTTGTTCAAGCCCGATTGGGAAAGATTTATTGAACTTTTTAAATTAGGCACGCCCATTGGCCTAACAATAATGTCTGAAATTGGCATGTTCTCTGTTGCAGTTATTATGATGGGCTGGCTTGGCACAAATGAAGTTGCCGCTCATGCAGTAGCACTACAATGTGCAGCCATTGCCTTTATGATCCCTTTAGGATTATCGCAAGCAACCATTGTTAGAGTTGGGCTTTTTGCTGGCGCTAATAATGTTTTAGGTATAAAGCGAGCGGGCTGGATATCATTTATCATTGCTATGATGTTTATGTCTTTTAGCGCTTTAGTGTTTATTCTTATCCCAGACAGATTGGTATATTTATTTTTAGATCCCAAAAACCTTGAAAATACTAGTGTAATTTTATTAGCTATTTCATTTTTGGGAATTGCCGCTTTATTTCAATTTGTTGATGGGGCGCAAGTTATAATGGCGTCAGCTCTTCGTGGCCTTAGCGATACATTTATACCAATGATTCTATCGTTCATTGGCTATTGGGTGATTGGAATTGGAATTGCTTATTATGCAGCATTTAATCTTGAAATGCGTGGTGTTGGTGTGTGGCTTGGCTTGGCAGCAGGATTAGGGTTTGTTGCCATTGTGCTAAGCATTCGTTTTATAATGCGAGAACGATTGGGTCTGCTTAAAATTAAATAACTTAAGCTAATAAATTACCAATTCCCTGAAAAACAATCCAAGCGCCAACTGAAATAACTATTGCAGAAAATATATAATTTAGGCCATTGGTGCTTTTTCCAAGCAATTTGCCTGCACCAATGCCAACTAAGCCGCCTAAAAACCCACCAAAAATAAAAAACCCTGCAATGCCCCAATCAACCAAACCTGAAATTGCATAATTTGTGGCGGTAGTTGCGCCAAATGCTGCAACTGCAACTAAAGAAGTTCCCATTGCATAACGAAGCGGCATTCCTGTTGCTAACATTAGACCCGGAACAATTAAAAATCCGCCGCCTATGCCAAAAAATCCAGCTAATAGACCAACGCCAAAGCCTATTGGAACAAGCCTTAATAATAGATGTTTGGCGCTTTCTTTGGTTAAAGACACATCTTTATTGCCGGTACTTGCCTGTCTAAAAAACATTAATATGCCAATGACAATCATTAATAAACCAAACAGAAATAATAATTTTTGGCCATCTATGGTTTTGGCAATGGAAGACCCTGCAAACGCCCCAAAAACCCCCGATATAGCAAAAAACATTACGCAACGCCATTTAACAAAACCTGCTCTCCAGTGGGGAATGAGGTTAATAAGGGCGGTTAGTGAAACTGCAAGCGCTGCTGTTCCTAATGCCTGATGAGTTGAAGATATTCCAACCACATAAATCAATAATGGCACAGCTAAAATTGAGCCACCACCACCAACTAAGGCTAGGATAAAGCCAACTATTGAGCCAGAAAGAATTGATAGTAAATTTGGATCGCTAAACATAGGAGTGAATTTTCAAAATTATTCTGGGGTACAATAAAGATGATGCAGCGTGATAATCAGCTCTTTGATACGCTCATCTGCAAGGCGATAATAAAGCATTTGCCCCTCTCGTCGAAAAGCAATAATCCCCTCATCCCGCATTTTGGCCAAATGTTGGCTCATTGCAGATTGAGAAAGACCAGCGATACCAATTAGTGAGCCAGCAGGGACTTCGCCATGTTCAACAATTTTGCAAAGCAATAAAAGCCGCTTGTCATTTCCTATCGCTTTAAGAATAGCACTAACCTTATGAGCGCTAAGCTCAAGCTGTTTCATATCATCAATATTAAGTTCAATATTTTGCAATTTTCATAGCCTATTTAATTTTTATGTTGCAATATTAGAAAAATCTAATATATAGGTCAAGGAAAATATTATTTATTTGAAAGAAGATTATGAAAACAAACAAACCTATCATTGAGGCGTTCTTTGATGAGGCCACAAATACTATCTCTTATTTGGTTGCTGATGAAATAACCAACAAGGCAATGGTGATTGATCCTGTGCTTGATTATGATCAAGCTAGCGGTGAAGTTGACACCCTATCAGTTGAAAACATTCTAAGCGTCGCAAAACAAAAGAATTACGATATTATCTATGTGGTTGAAACTCATGCCCATGCAGATCACCTCTCTGGCGCACCTTATATTAAGGCAAAGACTGGCGCTAAAATTGGCATTGGCGAACATATCAATCAAGTGCAAAAGATCTTTAGACCTGTTTTTAATGATACAGAGCTAAAAACTGATGGCTCAGATTTTGATATGCTTTTGGGGAATGGCGAAATTGTCAAGCTTGGAGAGTTAGAGATAGAAATTCTTTTCACCCCCGGTCACACACCTGCGGATATTAGTCTTAAAGTTGGCGATAATATTTTTGTTGGCGATAGTTTATTCATGCCAGATTATGGCACTGCTCGTGCTGATTTTCCGGGTGGTGATGCCAATAAACTATATGCTTCAATTCAAAAATTATTATCATATCCAGATGAAACACGGCTTTTCATGTGCCATGATTATTTACCAAAAGATCGTGATGTCTATGCATGGGAAAGCACTGTTAAAGAGCAAAAAGAAAATATTCATCTCAAAGCAACTAATAATAAAGAAGAATTTGTTGCTATGCGAGAAAAGCGAGATGCAACTCTTGCCGCTCCAAGACTTCTATTGCCTTCAATTCAGGTAAATATTCGTGCTGGAAATTTCCCAAAAGCTGAGCAAAATGGCGTTCATTATTTAAAAGTGCCAGTTAAAGCCAAGAAAAATCAATCTCAAATTATAAGTTAAGAAAGAAATAAAATGTCACTTACTAATATTATGAATATGCTCACTGGCGGCTCAAACGCTGTTGAAAATATCTCTGCCTCCTCTGCGGTGCAATTTCATGGAGATAAGGATACTATCTTTATTGATGTGAGATCACATGGCGAAGTACAAATGTCTGGCACAATTAAAGGGGCGCTTGTTGTTCCGCTTAACGAGTTAAATGCGCACGCAAAACCTGATGGCTCTGGTAAATTTCCTGCAGCTAACGAAAATAAGCGTATTATTTTGGTTTGTGCTTCTGGTGCTCGCTCTGGCTCTGCCGCCCGTCAACTTGCTGGCATGGGTTATGAAAATGCCGCCAATCTTTCTGGTGGCATTGGCGCTTGGCACCGTGCTGGCGGCGCAATGGGTCGATAAAACAATTAGAATTAAGCTCGTATATTTCCTCCTTTTTTACGAGCGAAAATGCGGGCCGCATCAAAAAAAGGTGCGGCTCGTATATTATTCTTGCATAAATTTTAATCTAGCTTTATAGAGGCTAGGTTAATCGGACGATCTGGCTAAAGGCATGCCATGTTTGTCTAAAAAGCTATTATTTATTTAAGGAAAGCAAAATGCCAAAAATGAAAACTAAGTCAGGCGCAAAAAAGCGTTTTAAGCTGACTGCTTCGGGCAAGGTAAAAGCTGGTCCTGCTGGCAAACGCCACCGCCTAATGAGCCATAATTCAAAATATATTCGTCAAAACCGTGGTACAGATATTTTATGCGATGCCGATGCGCGCACCGTCAAAAAATATATGCCATACGGCTAACTCTAACGCTTTTGAAAGGAGACTAATATGTCCCGAGTTAAAAGAGGCGTTACAGCACACGCCCGTCATAAAAAAGTTATAAAAGCTGCAACAGGCTATTATGGTCGTCGCAAAAACACCATTCGTGTTGCAAAACAAGCAGTTGAAAAAGCTGGTCAATATGCATATCGTGATCGTCGTATTAGAAAACGTAATTTCCGTGCGCTTTGGATACAACGTATTAATGCAGCCGCTCGCATTCATGGTCTAACTTATGCTCGATTTATCGACGGCCTTAGCAAAGCTGAGGTCGCAGTTGATCGCAAGGTACTAGCTGATCTTGCAGTGCGTGAGCCAGAAGCATTTGGAGTTCTGGTAAGCAAAGCAAAAGCCGCACTTGGCTATCTTGAAGGCGTAGAAAAAACTACTCATTCTCGCATTTTTGCTTAAATCAACTTTCCCTTGCTTGTTAAGGTCAAATTTTACCTTGCGTATTCTTAATTGAGTGCGCAAGGTTTTCTTTTAGGTAAACATTACCAAAAACGTAGGTATAAAAATGTCAGATATAAGTCTTGAACAATTAGGCGAACAGGTTCTTAGCGATATAAAAGCTGTTAAAGATAAAAATGCGCTTGAGCAATTACGAGTTGGCACACTTGGTAAAAAAGGCTCTGTTTCGGCTTTATTGTCAACATTGGGTAAAATGAGCCCTGATGAGCGCAAAATTATGGGGCCTAAAATAAATGCGCTTAAGCAACAGGTCGCCAAAGAAATTGAAACACGCCAAAATGAGCTTAGGGCAATAGAGCTTGAATTGCGCTTAAAAAGCGAAAAAATTGATATTTCACTACCATTGCAACCTGCCCCAACTAGCACTGGTCGTATTCACCCTGTAAGCCAAGTGATTGATGAAATATCGGCGGTTTTTTCTGGCATGGGGTTTTCTATTGCCGAAGGGCCTGACATTGAATCTGATGAGTTAAATTTCACTGCTCTTAATTTCCCCCCCGATCACCCAGCACGTGAAATGCACGATACGTTCTTTTTTGAGCCAGATGAAAATGGTGAGCGTAAATTATTACGCACCCATACATCTCCAGTGCAAATTCGCACTATGAAAAGCCAAGAGCCACCAATTAGGGTGATTATGCCGGGTCGCACCTATCGTTGTGATAGCGATCAAACCCACACGCCAATGTTTCATCAAGTTGAGGGCTTAGTTATTGATAAAAGCACGCATATTGGGCATTTACGTTGGGTATTAGAAGAATTCCTAAAGAGCTTTTTTGAAGTTGATAATATTAAAACCCGTTTTCGCCCCTCGTTCTTTCCCTTTACCGAGCCTTCAATGGAAGTTGATGTGCAGTGCGATCGCTCGGGTGGTGAAATGAAAATTGGGCAAGGCTCGGACTGGCTAGAAATCTTGGGTTGCGGCATGGTGCATCCTAATGTGTTGCGCAATGCTGGGCTTGACCCCGATGTCTATCAAGGTTTCGCCTTTGGTATGGGAATTGATCGTTTGGCAATGCTTAAATATGGCATGGCGGATTTACGGGCGTTTTTTGATGCTGATGTGCGCTGGATGGAGCATTATGGCTTTCGCCCGCTTGATATGCCGACCTTGTTTGGGGGGTTGAGTTCGTGATGTTGGCTCTTTTGTCTTTTGCCCCCACCCCAGCCCTCCCTGCGAGGGGGAGGGAGCTTTCTTTGCGCTCTTTGCCAGCAATAGATACTCACCGTCATTCCGTTGAAAAACGGAATCCAGTGATGCTAGTGGCGAATATATTGGCTAGTGTTTTACAATGGGCTAAACAATCAACGAATAAAAATAGTTCTAGTTTCAAACATTCGTATAATCTTATAGGTATAATAGATTCCGACTTTCGTCGGAATGACGACGGAGGAAACAGCTGGCATACTGGATTACTTCGTCGCTTTGCTCCTCGCAATGACGATAGAACAACCACTACCACAACAGGCACAATAATATGAAATTCACAATAAACTGGCTCAAAACCCACTTAGACACAAAAGCAAGTAACGAGGAAATCATAGATACTCTTACCATGATTGGTCTAGAGGTTGAGGAAGTGACCGACCAAGCAAAGATACTTGAAAATTTCACCATTGCCAAAGTAATTGAAGCAAAAAAACACCCTAATGCTGATAAATTACAAGTTCTTTTGGTTGACGATGGCAAGGGGGGCGAGCCGATAAAAGTTGTGTGTGGTGCGCCAAATGCCAAAACGGGCATGATGGGGGTTTTTGCTAGTACTGGCACTTATATTCCGGGGGCGGATTTTACCTTAAAAAAGGGCAATATTCGTGGTGAGCAAAGCAATGGCATGATGTGTTCTGAAAAAGAATTGCTGCTTTCTGATGATCATGAGGGCATTATTGAATTGCTAAATGATGCGCCGCTTGGTGTTAAATATGTTGATTATGTAAAAATGGATGATGTGATGATAGACGTTGCCATTACCCCAAATCGTGGCGATTGTGCTTCGGTTTTTGGTATTGCACGAGATATTTCTGCTACAGGACTTGGTAATCTTAAAGATGAGCCAATAAAGGCAATTCCTGCCAGTGCGGGTGAAACTACTATTCCGATTGAATTGCGCTTTGAGGATAAAGAAAACCCAGCCTGCCCACTTTTTGCAGGGCGGTTAATTAAAAACATCAAGAATGTTAGCTCGCCTAACTGGCTACAACAGCGCCTTCGTGATATTGGTTTGCGCCCAATAAATGCGCTGGTCGACATAACAAATTTCATCACCTATGATAGAGGTCGCCCGCTGCATGTTTTTGATGCTGATAAAATTGCTGGCACGCTTCATGCTCGTATGGGCAAAAATGGCGAAAAGCTAGAAGCACTAGATAATAAGAGCTATGATATTGATGAAACTATGTGCGTTATTGCCGATGATAGCGGTACTATTGGGCTTGGTGGTATTATGGGCGGTATCTCTACATCTAGTGATGAAAACACCACAAATGTTTTGCTTGAATGTGCGTGGTTTGATCCGATAAATATTGCAAAAACTGGTCGTAAAACTGGCATTAATTCTGACGCTCGTTATCGGTTTGAGCGCTATGTTGACCCAAGTTCAACTCGTGATGGAATTGAATTAGCTACCAAGTTAATTTTAGAAATTTGCGGTGGTGAGGCTTGTGAAATTAAAGTTATTGGTGAAAAAAATCCAAAAGAGAGAATTATTAATTTTCCACTTGCAGAAATAGAGCGCCTAACGGGGTTAAAAGTCTCATATGCTGAAATAAAGGTCATTCTTACAAGGCTTGGTTTTTGGCTTTCTGGCTCAGGTGAAATAGTGAAAATTGCGGTGCCGACATGGCGACCTGATATTGAGCAAAAGGCGGATATTGTTGAAGAAGTAATGCGAATAGTTGGGGTTGATAAAATCCCTGTTGAGCCTTTACCCGCACTAAGTGGCGTGGCTAAAAAAATGCTCACTCCTTCACAAAATAATCGCCGCCTTGCAAGGCGAGCGCTGGCAACTCGTGGGTTAAAAGAAGCAATTACCTATTCTTTTATATCCCAACAGGATGCAAAATTATTTGGCGGTGGAGATAAATCATTGCGTCTAGCAAATGCCATTGCAAATGACATGAGCGATATGCGTCCCTCGCTTTTGCCCTCGCTTTTACGTGCTGCTTCTCGCAATATAAATCGTGGGTTTTCTGATGGTGCTATATTTGAAGTTGGACAGGTATTTTTAGATGATAGCGAAAATGGTCAAAAAAATTATGCCTCTGCCATTCGTTATGGTAGCGCAAAGATAAATGGCGCTGGCCGTCATTGGCAAAGCAAGGCTGAAAAATTAGATTTTTACGATATAAAAGCAGATTTGGCGGCAATGTTTGATGTTTTGGGACAAGATATTGAAAAGGCGCAAATTATTGCAGAACCTGCTATTTGGGCGCATCCGGGGCGCTCTGCTAAAGTGCAATTAGGGCCAAAAAATATCTTAGGGCATTTTGGTGAAATTCACCCAAGCATTTTAGCAAAATTTGATCTTGAAGGGCCTCTTGTAGCATTTGAAGCGAATTTAGATGCGCTACCAAAACCTCGTAAAAAAGCTACCAAAAGTAAGCCGCCAATATCTCTTTCTGATCTGATGGCGCTAAAACGTGATTTTGCCTTTGTTGTTGATAAGGATATTGCTGGTGCTGATATAATAAAGGCTGCGAAAAACGCAAATAAAGCAATGATTTCTCAGGTAAATATTTTTGATGTTTTTGAGGGTGGTAATCTTGAAAAAAATAAAAAATCAATCGCTATTGAAGTTATTATTCAGCCAAAAGATAAAACGCTAACAGATGAAGAGATTGAGACCATCTCAGCGGCAATAATTAAGGCGGTTGAAAAAGCAACTGCTGGAATTCTTAGGGGCTAGAATAGAGTTTTTGGAAGCTAGAATAAAATTTGTTGCTGGTAAAAATTATACTTTCGCTTTATAGCAAAGTAAAATATTTCTAAAGGACAGGACATGACTTATAAAGTTGCCATTGTTGGTGCTAGTGGAAATGTTGGGCAAGAAATGCTCAATATTTTAGCCGAGCGTAATTTCCCAGCCTCTGAGGTTATTCCCTTGGCTTCTTCTCGATCAATAGGGCGTGAAGTTTCTTATGGTGATAAAGTCCTTAAATGTCAGGTACTAGATAATTTTGATTTTAGCGGGGTTGATTTTTGCCTTATGTCGGCAGGCTCTGATATTGCCAAAAAATGGGCTGATAGATTAGGCGCAATGGGAATTATTGTTATCGATAATTCTAGCGCATTTCGCTATGATTCTAACGTGCCGCTTATTGTGCCTGAAGTTAATGGCGTTGAGCTTGAAATCTATATGTCAAAGAAGAATAGACGCAATATTATTGCCAATCCAAATTGCTCAACGGCGCAATTAGTTGTGGCACTAAAGCCATTGCACGATGCAGCAACTATTAAGCGCATTGTTGTTGCAACCTATCAATCAGTATCGGGCGCTGGCAAAGATGCAATCGACGAATTGTGGTCACAAACAAAGGGTATTTTTGTAAATGACAAGCCAGAACCTAGTTTGTTTCCAAGCCAAATAGCTTTTAATGTTATTCCGCATATTGATGTGTTTATGGAAGATGGATACACAAAGGAAGAATGGAAAATTTTGGCTGAAACCAAAAAAATTCTTGATCCAAAAATTAAAGTAAGTGCAACGGCAGTACGTGTTCCTGTGTTTGTTGGGCATGGTGAGGCGGTAAATATGGAATTTGAAAATCCTATTAGCGCTAATGAAGCAACAGAATTATTGCGCAATGCTCCTGGAATTATGGTGATAGATAAGAGAGAAGCAGGCGGTTATATCACCCCGATTGATTGCGCTGGGGAAGATGCAGTTTTTGTCTCTCGAATTCGAGAAGATATTTCAGTTGAAAATGGAATTTCCATGTGGGTTGTCAGCGATAATCTAAGAAAAGGTGCGGCCCTTAACACCATTCAAATTGCGGAAAACCTAATTGAGCGCAATTTAATGAGTAAAGCAATTTAGTGCCGTTTCGCCACATATTGCTAGCTATTTTTGTGGTTGCTCTTTGGGGCTTTAATTTTGTGATAATAAAAATCAGTGTCAGCGAAATGCCGCCATTTCTTGCGGCAGCTGTGCGGTTTTTTATGGCAGCTTTCCCTATTATCTTATTCATTAAGCCACCAAGAGATGAAAATGGGAAAGTGCCATGGGCAATAATAATTGGCTTTGGCCTTAGTTTTGTATTTGGGCTTTATGTGCTTCTAAATTTTGCGCTTTATATTGGAATGCCAGCAGGGGTTGGTTCTTTAGTTTTGCAGGTGCAGGCGTTTTTTACCATGCTTATAGCCTTTTTTATGCTTAAAGAGCGCCCTCTAACCACTCAAATTATTGGAGCAATAATTGCATTTTTAGGCATTGGAATTATTGGTTATTATCGTTGGGAGGGGGCAAATCTATTTCCGCTAATCCTAACAATATTAGCCGCCATTGCTTGGGCATTTGGCAATATATTTGCAAAAATGGCAGGGAAAGTAGATCCAATAGCGCTTGCTGTGTGGGGCATTGCTATTGGTGCAATACCGCTTTTTGCAATTTCATTTATGGTTGAGGGGGTTGATGAATTAGTTAAGTTCATTGTTCAGCCAGATTGGAGATTAATCGGCATATTATTATTTTCTGCCTATCCAGCTACCCTATTTGGGGTTGCTATATGGAATTGGCTATTGAGCAAATACCCAACCTCAAGCGTTGCACCATTTTCTTTATTAGTGCCAATTACTGGTCTAGTATTTGGCTATTTATTACTTGGTGAAAACATTGCTATGCTTGAAATGTTTGGTGGGACACTGGTTATTTTTGGGCTTGGCGTAAGCATAATAAAACGCCGCTAATCTACTTAAACTCTAATCTATTTGGCTTTGCTAATTATTTGGTTTTTTATATCTATTAAATCTTCGCTTTTTAGTAATGCAATTTTTAGCGATAATATATTACTTAATTCTGTGGCCTCTGGCGTAAGGCCTGCCGTATTAATAGTAATTTTAGGATTAGAAATTTCAGCCAAACGTTGCAATTCTTCGGCCTCGTCCCAAATGACATTAAAATATGTAATCATGCGTTGTAGCAAAAACCATGTCGGTTTGCCCTTTTTACCATGCTCTAATGCTGAAAGATATGCACTTGATATATTTAAGCCTTTAGCCATTTCTTTTAGTGAAATATTGCGCTTAGCTCGCATTTCTCGCAATTTTGCTCCTAATGGTGTCATTTATGCTTGCCTTTCATATATCTCACGCACCGTTTCGTAATTAGCATGACGAGCTAAAGCCGCTCTATGCTAATTACTGGTGCTCCGATGGGGCGTCGCATTAGCGACGGCGAGCCCAAAGCTCGCTATACTGGAAAATAGAGTATAAGAATATACTCCATGTTGCCCGTCCCCGCCTGTCCGCCGAAGCCTTGGCGTAGGCGGAACACACCCCGCCTCTTTTATTCTTGCCGCCGTTGGTCGCTTGCGCTCCCGTCCCCGGCACCCCCGCCATTATTCTTTTTCCATGCTGGCGCTGTTGTTCTTGTGCTATTGCTCGCTTCTCTCATTTTCCCATTATCCCGCTGCTACCTCTCAAGCGAACATAAAATGCTCCCTCGCCACCGTGTTTTCTGGTTGAAGCCTGCCACGCTAAAACCATTTCATTTAATGGGTTTGAATTAAGCCATAAAGGTAACATCGATCGCAAAACTCCAAACCCTGTTTTGCTCTTTCCCTTGCCAGTTATAATTAGCAATGTTCTTGCCCCACGCTTAAAGCGTGAAGCTACAAAATTAATAAGCGCTCTATGTGCTTCATCTTGGCTCATTGAGTGTAAATCTAACGTGCCTTGAATTGGCAAATGCGAGCGCTCTATTCGCCTTAATAGGTTTGGCTCAATATTAGTGTTTTGTTTTTTTATTTGTTTAGCGGGTGAATAAGAGGGCACGCTATATTTTCGTTGGAGGCTATTGATTTTTGGAGGACTGTTGATTTTTGCATGAAAACTAGCAGAGGCTTCTTCTAAGCTTTGCCTTTTCTTTACTTCTTTTGGTTTTGCTTCTACTATTTTTGACGCACTAAGCGGATTAATTGTTAATGTAACCTTCTCCCAAAGATGCCAATCCTCAATATTTGGATATTTAGTTTTTTGATAATTATTATCTTTTGGGCTTAGGGTTTTTCGCATTTAATTTCATTACAGATTAATCTAATTGATCAGTTGCAACTAATTTCCAATTTGGATCATTTGCCTTAGTATTTCTTGCAAAAGTCCAAATATCAGCAATATTTGCTACTTGATCACCATTACCTTCAATTAAATTACCATCACCATCACGGGTTGCAGAAACTACTTCTGCAAAAAATCGAATAGTTACATTAGCTATATTATCTTCAAGTTTAGCGTTCGCAAATTCAACTTTTGGCAAACCAATAAAGGTAAAATCTACCTTATGTCCTGCTTGCTCTCGTTGTTTGATTGCTGCTTGAAAACCCTCGTAAACATCTTTTTCAAGTAAAGCCTTTAAGGTTTTTTTATCCCCTTGAGCAAAAGCTGTGACTATCATCTCATAAGCTGATTTTGCTCCACCAATAAACGATGCAGGAGTAAAGCTTGCATCTACTTTATTAATCTCTGTTAGCCCTAATGCTAAATCTTCATCATTTTTAGCAAATTTCTTTATTTCACTTAATAATTGTTTTTGCGCTTTTTCATCTTGCACTTTTTCATCTTGTTGTTGCAATTTGCTTTTAGTGCTCTTTGATGGATGAAGAACAACTACATTTTCATCATTATTATTTTCTTGATTTTCTTGTTCTTGTTCAGAAACTCTAGTTGAAGGGGGACGCTCTGTTCCCGTGCGTGTGCCCAAAACTGAGCGTAAACGCAATAATACTAAAATCGCTACGCCGATAAAAATAAGGGTTGGAATATCCATAAATTCATTCATTTTATATTTTTCCTAAAATTGCTAAGCTCAAAAGCTAGCGAAAAGCATGTTATCAACCTATATATAAGCAAATATTAGTTAGAAGCTAGTTTATTTGCTTAAAATTGATTAATTATTACATAAATGAAAGGAAATTAAGTTGGCACGTATCTTATTTATCGTTTTTTTGCTTGTACCGCTTATTGAAATAGTGATTTTTATAGGTTTTGGACAGGCTTTTGGTCTTTGGCCTACATTATTAGGTATTGTAGCAACTGCGCTTATCGGATCATTTATCATTCGCATACAAGGCCTATCGCTTTTTGAGAAAATACGCCAAACAACTGCAAGTGGCGCATTACCTGCTAAGCAATTAGCTGAAGCTATGATGGTAGCAATAGCAGGAGCTTTTTTATTAACCCCAGGATATTTTACTGATTTTCTAGGGTTTTTATTATTAGTCCCAATGATACGATCATTCATTTATCAACAAATAAAATCTCGCTTTTCTATCGTTGCTCAATCTCATACCCAATCAGGATTTAACAATGAAAATGATGATAGTGATAATATTATTGATCTAGATGATAAGGATTGGCGAAAATAGATATATTTGAAAAAATATTATTGTCCCCTAAGCACAAAAGTGCTAGCTCAAGTTAATTAATTTAATTTACGTATTTCATTTTTCATTATTTAGGAAATCTCATGGCTAAAAAGAAAACTCCCGCTAAAAGCGCTAGCAAAAATACTAAAGACAACAAATCAAGTGCAAAAACTAGTAAAGCTCCGACTAACGAAGCACCAGCTAGTATAAAAGCTGCGCCAGTTATTGGCCTATTAACTCAATATGTTAGTGATTTATCATTTGAAAGCCCTGATGCACCAGAATCAATAATTTCTGGCTCTGGCACACCGCAAATTTCTATTTCAATTAATAATCAAGTTAAAAAACGTGATGACGGCTCATTCATCGTTGAGTTAGCTCTAAATGCTAAAGCTGAGAGAGATAATAAAATATTGTTTAATGTTGAGCTTTCATATTGTGGTGTATTTAACATTCAAAATGTGCCTGACGCCCAATTAGCTCCCGTTTTAATGATTGAATGCCCCCGCCTATTATTCCCATTTGCAAGACAAATATTAGCGCAAGTTACACAATCTGGCGGGTTCCCACCAATTATGATGGAACCTGTTGATTTTGCAGCTATTTATCGCCAAAACATAGAAACAATGGCAAAGCAGACAGCTGAAAAAAAACCTAATTAAATTTGCTTTTATATATCTCACGCTAGTTCGCTTTGCTCACGCTCCGATGGGGCGTCGCATTAGCGACGGCGAGCCCAAAGCTCGCTGTTCTGATAGATAGAGTTAAGCATGGTCTCACGGCTTTCTTTATTCTTGCCGCCGTTGGTCGCTTTGCTCCCGTCCCCAGCACCCCTGCCGTTTATTCTTTTCCCATGCTCACATTGCTAATGATTTTTTGCGTTCACCACCCTACGCTCTTCGAGCTTCGGGAGGCACGCACCGCTTGGGCTTTCTTTCTGCTCACGCCGCTTGGGCTTTTTCCTATGCGTTCACGCCACGCAGGCTTTTCCGCTTACGCCGCTTGGGCTAGTAATTTATTTTGAATATAGTTTTGTCCATAGGGTGTTTTCACCCATATTTTTTATTAATTCATTATGCGCTTGTTCTTCTTGCTTACTTACTCTGTCTTCAAGCCTATTTGTACGAGTAAGATCTATTGTTTTTTGATTTATTTCTTTTGTTTGAGGTTCTTCAGAAATATTTTCACTAAGCGATAGAGCAACTTGGCGACCGCCTATTAATTCTAGATATATTTCAGCTAAAATTTGCGAATCAAGTAGCGCTCCGTGTAATGTTCTATGCGAATTATTAACCCCATAATGTTTACAAAGCGCATCAAGGCTTACTCTTGCTCCCGGATGGATTTTTCTTGCTAATAAAACCGTATCTACGATTTTGTTTTTTATGGGCTGTATATTTATTTTTTTTAATTCAAAATTTAAAAACCCCATATCAAAAGGCGCATTATGAATAATTAATGGCGCATCATCTATGAAACTAAGAAAATCGGTAGCAATATCATGAAAAAGCGGTTTATCCGCTAAAAATTCTTCTGATAGCCCATGTACGCTAAACGCCCCATCAGGCATGTCTCGCTCTGGGTTTATATAGGTTTGAAAGTCTTTGCCGCTTGGTATGTGATTGATTAATTCAATACAGCCAATTTCAACTATCCTATCGCCATTAGTGGCCTTAAAGCCTGTTGTTTCTGTATCAAGTACAATTTCACGTAACATTATTTATCCAATTAATTTTGCTATAATATTTTTTACTTCTCTTTTGCTTTGCCTGAGAGATTTTGAAGTATCTATGATAAAATCCGCTCTTAGGATTTTATCTTGCTGGCTCATTTGATTTGCTAAGATAATATCTAATTTTTGTTCATTCATACCATCTCTTTGTAGTGCCCTTTGACGCAATATTTCTTCTGGGCAGGTTGTTATTAGAGCATAATCAAACGCAATATTACTATTAGTTTCAAAAAGCAGTGGGATTTCAATTACAATTAGTTTTTCATTGTTTTCTTTGCATTTCTGAATAAATTCATTTTGTTTTTGACGCACTAATGGATGAATGGTTTTCTCTAATTCACCTAATAGGCTTGGAGTTTTTACTAAAAGCTTACTTAAGGTTTTTCGATCTACTTTATTATTTTTTATGGCACTTGGGAAAAGCTTTTTTAAGGGAGCAACCGCTTCTTTTTGATATAATTCATGCACAATTTCATCAGATGAAATTGTGACAATATTTTCTTGCTTAAACATGCCAAGCACCGTTGATTTACCTGTGGCTATTGATCCTGTCAGCGCTAAGATCAGCATGGTTTTTCACCCAAGGCACTAAGCAAATGATTTCTTAAATCATTATCTATTTCAGGTTTTACACCAAACCATTTTTCAAAACCAAACGCTGCTTGAAATAATAACATACCTAACCCATCAACGGTTTTTAACCTTATGTTTTTTGCATCAATTAATAGAGGGGTATTTAGAGGAGTATAAACAATATCATTTATTATTGCGCTTTTAGGTAGATTGTCTAATGCTAGATTTTCAAACTTTGTGTCATTCATGCCAATAGAGCTGGTATTTACTACAAGATCTGCCTTTGGTGCTAAATTATTAAATTCATCTAGTGAATGTGCCCTGATTTTCACTTCTTCATAGCTTACAAGTTTCATTTGTTTAGATAAAGAAATTGCTCTGTCTTTTGTTCTATTAAGAATATGAATATGAGAAAATTTACGTCGCATTAAAGCATAAATAATGGCACGCGACGCCCCACCTGCACCCAAAATAATCGCATGTTTTTGCTCAGCATTTTTATCCCAATTAAGCGCTTCTCTATCCAAATTTTCTAAAAAACCAATCCAATCACTATTAGCACCAAAAACTTTATTGTCTTTTAGCACCAGAGTATTAATTGCCCCAATTTCTTTAACCTCTTGGCTTATTTCATCACAAAGAGAAAATATATTTTCTTTATGGGGAATGGTTACATTGCCGCCAATAAATTCCCCTGTCTGTAATTTTTGAAAAAACGAGGGTAATTCATTGGCGGAAATATTAACTGCCTTGTAACTTCCTGAAATATTATATTTTTTTAGCCAAAATTGATGTAATTTAGGGGATAGAGAGTGAGAAACCGGATCTCCAATTACAAATGCTTGATGATTATTTTGCACTATATTTCGGCTTTTTGTTGTTTGATTTTACTTATTCACATGAATATACATTTTTGAATTAAATTTGTTAATAAAGCTAGTGAAATTCATAAGTGCGCAGAGTTATTCAATTTTTCAAAAATTTTATTCACATATAAGTTTTGTGAATGAAGAAAATATCTGCATTGTTAATTATGGGAATAAGACAGAAATGTTTTTTAAGACTATGCTAATTTGTTAACAGTGTTTTCCCAATATTTTAATTTAGGTTTATTTGTTAAGTCTTTATTAACCATTAAATTTATTTATTTATTAACGTTTTTACTAAATAGTTTTCTAATTATAATTTACTTATTAGTTTTTTTATAAAAATTTCATTTATCCTTGTAAAAATACTTAATATTTAATAATCCCCAAAACCCACAGATATAATAATAATAATATAAATATACTTCTATATATTATTATAAATATTGTTTGTTTTTTGTCAGAATTTATTTAAAAATGCAAATATGAACAAACAGAATAAATTAAAGGGTTGTCCCAAATAAAACAAAAAATATAAGACCTTTAAAAACTTAAAATTAGAAGACTTGAAGTTTTATTCGTTTAAGCCTATATAGCTATTCTTCTTTGATATTTCCTATATCTTTATATTCCCCATTCTTTAAATTATTTATCTTTGGAATTTTTATGAGCGAAAACATGAAATTAAGCGAGCTTAAGGCTAAAAACCCTGCGCAATTATTATCTTTTGCTGAAAAGGTTGAAGTTGAAAATGCTTCAACTTTACGTAAGCAAGAATTAATGTTTGCAATATTAAAGCAACTTGCAGAACAAGATATTGAAATTATTGGTGATGGAGTAATTGAAATATTATCAGATGGGTTTGGTTTTTTAAGATCACAAGATGCTAATTATTTACCAGGTCCCGATGATATTTATGTATCTCCTTCACAAATAAAACGCTTTGCGCTTAGAACTGGGGATACGATTGAGGGTCAAATTAGATCCCCTCGTGAGGGTGAGCGTTATTTTGCGCTATTAAAACTTATTTCAATTAATTTTGAAGATCCAGAATCAGCTCGCCATAAAATAAATTTTGATAATTTAACGCCCCTTTATCCAGATGAACGTTTTAAAATGGAAATTATTGATCCTAAATTAAAGGATATTAGTTCAAGAGTTATTGATCTTGTTGCACCACTTGGAAAAGGGCAACGTGGGCTTATTGTTGCGCCACCGAGAACTGGTAAAACCGTTCTCTTACAAAATATTGCTAAATCTATCGCCGCAAATCACCCTGAATGTTATTTAATTGTTTTATTAATTGATGAACGCCCTGAAGAAGTTACTGATATGAAGCGCTCAGTTCAGGGGGAAGTTATTTCATCAACTTTTGATGAACCAGCTTCACGTCACGTGCAAGTTGCTGAAATGGTTATAGAAAAAGCCAAAAGATTAGTTGAACATAAAAGAGATGTGGTGATTTTACTTGATTCGATCACTCGTTTAGGTCGTGCGTATAATACGGTTGTTCCAAGTTCTGGTAAAGTTCTTACTGGCGGTGTTGATGCTAATGCCTTGCAGCGCCCAAAGAGATTTTTTGGTGCTGCTAGAAATATTGAGGATGGGGGATCATTAACTATTATCTCAACTGCATTGATTGATACTGGTTCTCGCATGGATGAGGTTATTTTTGAAGAATTTAAGGGTACTGGTAACTCAGAAATTATTCTTGATCGTAAAGTTGCTGATAAACGAGTATTTCCTGCGATTGATGTTGCTAAATCTGGCACTCGTAAGGAAGAATTATTAGTTGATAAGGATACGCTTAAAAAGATGTATGTATTGCGCCGTATTCTTAGTCCCATGGGAACTATTGATGCAATGGAGTTTTTACTGGATAAATTACGTCAGACAGAAACTAACGAGGATTTCTTTAATTCCATGAATACTTAGCTACATGAATATCTAGTATATTCATAGCTAGTAAATTTAGTTAGAAATGACATGGCACAGATAGATACAATAGTTGCACTTTCAAGCGGCTCTTTGCCTTCAGGAGTGGCGATTATTCGTATTTCTGGCTCACGGGTCAGGGATATAGCTAACAAGCTTATTAATGGATTACCACAAGCCAGAACATTGACATTAAGATATATCAAGCACGAGCAAAAGATTATTGATCAGGCATTAGTTGCCCATTTTGCCGCACCCTATTCATTTACAGGTCACGATTGTCTTGAATTTCATGTACATGGCTCAAAAGCTGTGGTGCAAAAACTATTAGATATTTTGCTAAGTTTTGAAAATGTTAGATTAGCTGAGGCTGGTGAATTTACTAGGCAAGCGTTTGAAAATGGTAAGATCGATTTAGTTAAGGCTGAAGGTCTTGCTGATTTACTTGATAGTGAAACCGAAAACCAAAGAGTTCAGGCTTTAGCACGAGCAGGTGGCGAAATTTCTAATAAAATTGAGTTATGGCGCCAACAATTATTATCTCTTAGAGCGAGTTTAGAGGCATATCTTGATTTTTCTGATGAGGAAGATGTTTTAGAAATATTGCCAAAATCATTTATTGATGAATTGCAGCAGTTAAGTGAAGATTTTGCGCAGGCAATGAAGAATTTTGAGCAGGGCCGTATAATTCGTGATGGATTTCGTGTTGCGATTGCTGGTCCAGTAAATGCTGGAAAATCTAGCCTTATCAATAGGTTAGTTAAGTCTGATCTGGCTATAGTTAGTGAAGAAGCTGGCACTACACGTGACATTCGTGAAGTTGAGATGGATATTGATGGGAATTTAGTGATTTTTATTGATATGGCAGGATTGAGAGAAACATCTTCTATTGCAGAGATTGAGGGTATTAGACGGGCTAGAGAAGAAATTTTACAGGCTGATGTTTTATTGTGGCTAAATCCATTTGATAGAGAGGACAATCCTAAAGCACCAGATATTGCGCCAACTACTATTTCTATTGGAACAAAATCTGACCTAGGCAAGCATAAAGGTGATTTTACTCTTAATATCTCTGCTAAATCTGGCGAAGGAATAGAACAGTTAATTGAATTAATTAGGCAACAAATCCTATTAAAAACCCCTATCAGTGGCGACAGTATAATTTT
>JAMONS010000095.1 GCA_027065555.1 Hyphomicrobiales bacterium
ATTGGTACGAGCTCGGTTATTTCTATGGGGGTATTTATTGGGCAATCAACCAAAATCATAAATCGCTCAACTGGTGAAATTCATATGGGTGAAGTTCCACCCTTCTCAGTCGTAGTTTCTGGCTCACTTCCAGCAAAAAACCCACTGCCAAATGGCTCGCCAGCCCCAAGCCTATATTGTGCGGTTATTGTTAAAACAGTAGATGAGCAAACCCGCTCTAAAACTTCAATTAATGATCTATTACGAGATTAAATAATGTCGCATTCTAGCACCAAACAACAAGAAATAAACGCAACTGCCTTGTTAAGCAATATGATTAAATGCCCCTCCGTTACGCCAAATAATGCAGGGGTGCTTGAAGTGGTTGAGGCTTTTCTAAGACCGCTTGGTTTTGAAACCTATCGCTTAGAATTTTCAGGCGATGGATCGTACGCGGTTGATAATCTATTTGCTATTCGCAAAGGCAAAAACTTAAACGATAATAGCAAGCATTTATTATTTGGCGGTCACACAGATGTTGTGCCTATTGGCGATGAAACTCATTGGACGCACCCGCCATTTTCTGCCCATATTGAAAATGGTGAACTTTGGGGGCGTGGGGCAGTTGATATGAAGTCTGGCGTTGCCGCATTTTGCTCTGCAATAAAATCAGCGATAGAAAACGGCTCGGCTGAAAGTGGCACTATTTCTTTAGCCATTACTAATGATGAAGAAGCCGATGCAATAAATGGCACTGAGAAAATTCTTAAATGGGCAAGTGAGAAAGGTCATAAATTTGATTTTTCAATAGTTGGCGAGCCAAGTTCAGCTAAAGAACTTGGCGATAAAATTAAAATTGGGCGGCGTGGCTCATTTGATGGTCATATTGTGGTTAGGGGCAAACAGGGACATATTGCTTATCCAGAAAAATGTATAAACCCCATTCCTATTTTGGCTGAAATTGCGCTAGCTATAAGTAATGAGCCGCTTGATGAAGGCAATGAGCATTTTCAAGCATCAAATCTTGAAATTAGCGCATTTGATGTTGGCAATCGAGCAACCAATGTAATACCAGCTGAGGCATCTTTGCGCTTTAATGTGCGCCATAATGATATTTGGACTAGAGAAAAACTGCTTTTTTGGGTTCAGGCACATATTGATAAGATAGATAATAGGGGAACAAAAATTCTGTTTGAAAGCCCAACTCGTGGTGCTAATTGTTTTATTTTTCCAGCAGGCGATGCCGTGGCACTACTTGATGAGATTATTGAACAAAAAACGGGCAAAAAGCCGCAACATTCAACAACAGGAGGCACATCTGATGCTCGCTTCATTGCCAAATTATGCCCAGTTGTAGAATGTGGACTTGTTGGCAATCATATGCACGCAGTTGATGAAAGAGTGCCAATTAGTGAAATTGAAGGCCTAACAGAAATCTACAAAAGCTTTATAAAAAAATATTTTGCTAATTAGCGTCAGCAATTTTATCCCAATTATTTTGCTGTGTTAATAGAGCGCGAATATAGGCCATATTAGATTTCACTTGCTCGGGGGGTAAAAGCTGCGAGTAAATAGCACGAGCCTTATCAAATTTACCCTGCAATCCATATATTAGCGCAAGATTTTGCTTAATTTGCGAACTAGCCCTAGGCATAGAAACCGCACGCAATAAATGTTGCTCAGCTTGTGCTAATTCATTGGTCATTGCATAAGAAAGCCCAAGATTTGCTTCAAGCGAAGCCTGATTTGGTGAAACAGCTAATGCTTGCCTATAGAGTTGGCGAGCAGCTTGGTTTTGTCCCATTTGATCAAGAATAGCGCCCTTTACCAATAAAGCATTCCAATCTGGCCTATCTGGCATAATTGTTTGATTAATGATTGTTAGCGCTTGGGTGAACTTACCATCTGCTGACAACGCTTTTGCATAAGAAACTTTTATATCCATATCCTTTGGATAGGAAGATAAGGCTTGTTGCAAAACTGCGACCGATTGCCCAGATTGCCCCGCAGCCCTCAAAGCTGCTGCAAAATGAATGATGATGGTTTTATCACGTGGATTAGCTTTATATTGCGCTGAAAGTTGCGATAATGTCGCTCGAGTTTGAGTAATACTCATTCCCGAATAATCAGGGGACTGCATAGTGGTGCGATTTGATGCGCAAGAGCTTAATATAATAGCTGAAACACCAACTAACAAAAGGTTGCGAAATATTCTTTTTTTACCATTTGAAAAAGATAACAATTTAATTCGCCCCACCTATCATTGCAAAATGCTATAAATTATATATAAAATAAATAGATCATTAACCCTAACGTGAGGTTAAGAAGTATTGTTGATTTAGTTTTGCTGTTAGGAAATAATTGTGAAAAAGAAAACTGATATAATTAAAATATTTTGCTTAAGCGATAAATATAATAAATGGGACAAATATTTAAAAAATAGGCAAATAGATTATCTAAAAGCCACTGGCTTTTCTGGCGTAAAAGGTGAGTTAGTGCCGCTTAGTGATGAAAAGGGTAATTTCTATGCCTATGCTTTTGGAATCGGGCATAAAGAAAACAATTCCCCTTTAATTTTGGGATTGGCTAGTGCCAAACTAAATAGTAGCAAATATCAGCTAGAAGGTGAGATTGAAAACCCAACGCTTAGTGCGCTCGCTTTTAATTTGGGTGCTTATTCCTTTGATGAATATAAAAAATCAAATAAAAAAATTGAATTAGAATATTCAAAGACGATAGATGTTAGCGAGGTAAAACGCCTAACAAAGGCCGCTTTTATTGCCCGTGATTTAATCAATGCCCCGCCAAATATCTTAGGGCCAAACGGTTTTGAAGAAGAGTTACAAAAATTTGCCAAGCAAAATAAAATGCAAATTAAAATAATCGCTGGCGATGAATTATTAAAACAAAACTTCCCAATGATACACGCTGTTGGCAGAGCCAGCTCACAAGCACCACGCTTACTTGATTTAAGCTGGGGTAAAAACAGCGATCCAAAAGTAACTTTGGTTGGCAAAGGAGTTACATTTGATTCGGGTGGGTTGGATATAAAGCACGCCGCTGGCATGATGTTAATGAAAAAAGATATGGGCGGAGCGGCAAATGTACTTGGCTTGGCGCACGCTATAATTGATGCCAAACTCAAGGTAAATTTACGTGTGTTATTGCCCATTGTTGAAAATGCAATTTCTGGCAATGCATTTCGACCGGGGGATATTTTACCATCACGTTTGGGGCTAAATGTTGAAATTGGTAATACGGATGCTGAGGGTCGTTTAATTTTGGCAGATGCCTTGGCGCTAGCAGATGAGCAAAGTCCTGAATTAATTATTGATATGGCAACGCTTACTGGTGCGGCTCGCATTGCGCTTGGCCCTGATTTACCGCCGCTATATTGTGACGATGATGAACTGGTGCAAGAAATGCTCAAAGCTGGCAAATATTGGGGTGATGAGCTTTGGCATATGCCGCTTTATCAGCCCTATGATGAAAAATTAAACTCTAAAATTGCCGACATAAATCATATTACCCCATCTTTTCCATTTGCTGGCTCAATTACCGCCGCACTATTTTTGAAGCGCTTTGTTTCAAGGGCAAAATCTTATGCGCACCTCGATATTTTTGCTTGGTCGCCAAGCGGTTTGGCTGGTCGCCCGCAAGGTGGCACAGATCATGGAATACGTGCTACCTATCAGGTGCTTAAAGATAGGTATGGAGCTTAATATCCCTTTTTTCTATCAACAACATTGCGCAATGGCTTGCCTTGCTCATGCTCAAGAATTATATTTGAAAAATAATTAACTCCCGTTTGAGGGTTAGAAATAGCGGCAATATGGGGGGTGATAAAACAGTTTTCTAATTGCCATAACTCGCTTGATTTTGGCAATGGCTCAATTTCAAATACATCAAGCGAGGCAGCGCCAAGCGTTTTATCTTTAAGGGCTTTTATTATATCGCTCTCAACCTGATGGCCGCCACGAGCGGCATTTATTATTATAGGTGCGAAATGTTTGCAGCGCTTTAGCTTTTTGAAATTATCATAATTTAAGATATGTTTTGTTTCATTTGTTAGCGGTAAAAGATTTACCAAAATCTCGCTTTGGCGCAAGAAATCATCAAATTCTTGCTCACCTGCAAAGGTCTTTACCCCTGTAATCTGTTTTTTTGAGCGACTAAAACCAAATAAATTAAAGCCTAGCGGCTTTAATTTATTGATAGCGTCTTTCCCTAATTCACCAAGCCCCATAATGCCAATAGTGCGCTCATTTGCAGGAGGTGGAAAAAATTGCGACCATGTTTTATTTTGTTTATCACTTTGATAGCGGCAAAAAAGCCGGTGGTGCATGCTAACATTTGCCACCACATAATCGCTCATACATTGCGCCAACTCATCATCAACAAAGCGAGTTATAGGCACATTTTTTGGTAGGGACTTATGCTCTAATAGTGCATCAACTCCAGCACCAAGACAAAGAATCGCTTTAAGATTATCTAAGCCATCAAAAGCATTTTCATCGGGTTTCCAGACAAAAATATATTTAATCTCATTAGGATTATAATTATCACCCTGTCTTACAATCGGATAATGCTCAAGCTTCTCTCTTAAGCTCTTAGCCCATTGTTCTTCATTAACATTATTTAGGTGTAATAATAAAACCATCTTAATTAAAAAGGGCTACACCAAAAGATGTAGCCCAAATAATTTATTCAGTTGGAAGCGGCACTGGATTTTCTGATAGAGACTGTAAATAAACCAAAAGATTAGCACGATCTACGTCTTTCTTTATGCCAGAATAAGTCATTTTGGTTTTTGGAGCAAAGTCTTTTGGTTTTCTCAAAAACTCATTTAGATTTTCATAAGTCCAAATATTTCCCTCAGCAGCCATTTCAATCATTATTTTAGAATATTTATATCCCTCAGTATGCGCAAATGGTTGATTAACAATATTATAAATTGGTGGGCCAACCATTATTTTAAGATTTGGCTTAAGAGAATGACAAGCGATACATTTTTTTGCAACTTTCGCCCCAGCTTCAATATCAGCACTAGCTAATAGGCTCGGTAAACTTGCTGTTTCAGCTATAACTGGCTGTTCTGGTGTGGCAGGTGCTTCAGCTGTTGCTGGTTGCGCAGGAGTTTCTGGTGTAGTAGCAGGAGCATCTGCAGGAGCGTCTGCAGGAGCATCTGGTTGAGCAGGAGCTGCAGGAGTTTCTAAAACCTGAGCAACTTGTGGTTCAGGTAAAGCATATCCCGGCCCTTTATCCCTTATTGGCTCATAAGCTTGGTTGGTTATTAATCCAACAACAATTACAAAGACAGCTGCGCCAGCTAAAGCAATAATAAATTTTAATATAAGATTTAAGCTCATAAAGAGATCTCCAAATAGCATCATCAACAAGATGAGGTGAAATAATGATTTGCAAAATAATATCTATTTGTAGGGAAACTAACGCTAAGACTGGTTTGGTGCAACTAAATAAAACTCTATCAGTGATTTTTTTTATGATAAATCATTAATAAGGAAATTCAATTAGTTGACTAAAGTTAAATGCAATGAGAAAAGCGAAGCAATAATATTAAATGGAGTGCTAGGTTTGACAAAAATAATTGCTTTTCAGGGCGAAAAAGGGGCTTTTTCGCACGCAAGCGTTGATGCTTTATTTCCAAATGATGAGGCGCTACCATGTGAGACTTTTGAAGATTGCATTATTGCAGTGCAATCTAAGAAAGCAGATTTTGGCGTAGTGCCGATTGAAAACTCGCTTTATGGCCGCATTGCCGATATTCATCACCTATTGCCTGAGAGTGGTTTGTTTATTGTTGGCGAATATTACTTGCCGATTGCAATGAACCTATTGGGCAAAAAGGGCGCAAGCCTTAATGATATAAAATCTGTGCAAAGCCTTTCGGTAGCTTTGGGGCAATGTCGTAAATTTATTAGTCAACATAATTTGAAGAGAATAAATGCCGCCGATACTGCAGGCTCGGCAAGATATGTTAGTGAACAAAGTGATATATCGCTTGGTGCTATCGCTTCGGCATTAGCTGCAAAAATCTATGGGCTAGAAATTATAAAAGAAAATATTGAAGATGAAAGCCATAATACAACCCGCTTTTTGGTGCTTTCAAAACAAAATATTGCAGCAAAGCAAAATGATGGCTTAGTTAAAACCTCATTTGTTTTTAGGGTGCGTAATGTCCCTGCAGCGCTTTATAAAGTGATGGGCGGTTTTGCAACCAATGGCGTAAATATGACCAAACTTGAAAGCTATATGGTCGATGGCTCATTCACCGCCACGCAATTTTATGCCGATATTGAAGGGCATAGGGACGATAAATCAGTTAAGTTGGCATTTGAGGAATTAGAATTTTTCACCGATTATTTCCAAATTCTTGGAACTTATAGAGCTGAGAAAATCTGACAAAATAATAAAAAAAAGAAAACACGCCTTTAACGTTCATCTAACAAATTAGATGAAAACCTGATTTTAGATGAAAGAAACAACAATGAGCAGAAAATATCATTCTCCACTAAGAACATCGCAACAAGATATTGATGCTACACGTCGTGTGTTACAGACAGAGCAAACTCTATCTCCTGCCTATCGTTTGGCGTTTTCTGATGAAGATTTTATGACTTCAGAAGCTTTACGGGGTGTGCGTTTTCAGCTTGAATATCTAAAACCAGAATTAATGTTGCAAGAGCGGGGAATAAAATCAACTGTAGTTTTATTTGGTGGAGCTCGCATACCTGCCCCAAATGAAGAGCCAAAATCTGCAAAAACTGAAATTGCAAGAAAAAATCTTAAAAAAATCTCTCACTATTATGATGAGGCTCGCATTTTTGCGCAACTAGCTTCAAATAAAGCAAAAACTTTTGATTATAAAGAATATGTAATTGTAACTGGTGGTGGGCCGGGTATTATGGAGGCAGGTAATTTAGGGGCACAACAAGTTGGAGCGCCCTCAATAGCCTTTAATATTGTATTGCCGCACGAGCAAGCGCCAAATAGCTATATTAGCCCCGATCTTTGTTTTAATTTTCACTATTTCGCAACCCGTAAAATTCATTTTTTACTAAGAGCAAAGGCTGTTGCAATTTTTCCTGGTGGTTTTGGAACATTAGATGAGTTTTTTGAAACATTAACTCTAATTCAAACAGGAAGAATGGAAGCTATTCCTTTATTAATGTTTGGAAAGGAGTTTTGGAAAAAAGCAATAGATCTTGAGGCACTAGCAGAAGCAGGCACTATTTCACCAGATGACGTGGATTTAATTACAATAGTTGATAGTGCAAAACAGGGCTGGGAAGTAATAGAAAAATTTTATAGTCTTTAATTTGGTTGACGATTAAACTAGTTTTTTATATAAGCCGCACTAAGTGCCGTTAACTGACAAGTTATTAGCGTTAGTTGCGGCAATATTTTTTTGACAAATTGAAAATAGGGGCCGTGTATTATCACGGAACAATATTATGAAACGTACATTTCAGCCAAGCCGCTTAGTTCGCGCCAGAAGACACGGTTTTAGATCTCGCATGGCAACTAAAAATGGTCGCAAAATTCTAAGTGCTCGCCGTGCTCGTGGCCGCAAACGTCTTTCAGCTTAGGTTTTAATGGCTTTGGGCAATCTGTCCAAAACCATGTGCTAATTTAATGTTTGATATTTTGCAAAAATCTGAACCACAAAATAAATTGCGTACTCTAAAAAAAAGAGCGCAATTTTTGCGTGCTGCAAAGGGCAAGCGAGTTAGCTCGAAGAGTTTTTCTTTGCAGATGATTAAAAGCATGAATTTGCAAAATTTTAATGACAAAGAAAATCTGCAATCAGGCATAGGTTATACCATAACTAAAAAAACTGGTAATTCTCCTGAGCGCAATAGAATAAAAAGACGGTTTCGTGCCGCAGTTCAAAAATGTGCGCTAGGTTTTATGCCAAACCATGATTATGTATTAATTGGCAGACGTTTCTCCTTAAGCCAACCATTTTCCTCTCTTGTCATTGAACTTGAAAAATCTATAATAAAAATTCACGCAAAAAATCCTAATAAACAAAATTTGAATTAATAAGAAAAGTAGTAAGTCCATGCAAGATAAACGCAATATGATATTAGCCATTATTTTAAGTATTATTGTGCTATTTGGCTGGCAGTTTTTTATCATTGGGCCACAGATTGAGCGCCAAGCAAAATTGGAGCAAATTGCAGCTGAAGCTAATATTGTAGAAAATGGTGCAAATGGTGTAAGCGATACGACAAATTTACCAACGCCAAGTGCTAGTGCAAACATTAATACTAATATTGCAGAGCAAGCCCCGCAACAACAAGGTGAATTTGCTGACCGCTTAGCAGCGATTGCTAGCTCACCAAGAGTTGAAATTGATACTCCCTCTCTTATTGGTTCAATCAATCTCGTTGGAGCAAGGCTTGATGATCTTGAATTGAAAAAATACAATGAAAGCGTTGATGATAATTCACCTATTATAACCTATCTTTCTCCTGCTAATGGTCCAAATGGCTATTTTATTGATCAAGGTTGGGTACCTGCTGGCGGTGATACCAAATTACCTAATTCCACAACTCTTTGGCAAGTTAGAGGGAATACTACATTAACTGAAAAATCCCCCGTTCACCTTACCTTTGATAATGGAGAGGGTTTAGAATTTACTCGCACTTATTCTTTAGACGAAGATTATCTTTTTAGCGTTACCCAAACAGTGAAAAACCTAACGAACGGTGATGTTGCTCTTTATCCTTATTCTAGAATTCAACGTATTGGCACGCCAGATGTAACTAATTTCTTTGTGCTTCATGAGGGAGCTATTGGGGTGCTTGGTGAAGAAAACTTAGTTGAGAAAAAATATAAAGATCTAGTCAAGGATTTGCAAATTGATGCGCCTTCAACTGGCGGTTGGTTGGGCTTTACGGATAAATATTGGGCAGCGGTAATTATGCCAAAACAAGATGTGGCAATTAATGCTCGTTTTTCTTGGAGCAACCCAGCAGCAAAAGACATTTATCAATCAAGTTTTGTTGGACAAAACGCAATGATTGTTAGTGCGGGCAGGACTATTGAATTTGAAACTTATATGTTTGCTGGTGCAAAAGTAGAATCAATTATTGATAATTATGAGCAAACTTATGGTTTTGATCGCTTTGAATTATTAATCGACTGGGGTTGGTTTCACTTTATTACTAAACCAATGTTTTATGCAATTCGCTGGCTTAATGAATTATTGGGCAATTTTGGACTTGCCATTCTTGCTCTGACAGTAGGTGTAAAATTAATATTTTTCCCACTTGCTAATCGCTCCTACGCCTCAATGGCCGCTATGCGCAAAGTGCAACCAGAAATGAAGGCACTGCAAGCTCGTTATAAAGACGATAAAATGGAACAGCAAAAAGCGGTGATGGAGCTTTATAAAAGAGAGAAAATTTCACCTCTTTCTGGTTGTTGGCCAATGTTAATCCAGATACCAGTGTTTTTCTCGCTCTATAAGGTGTTGTTTGTAACTATTGAGATGCGCCATGCGCCATTCTTTGGCTGGATTGTGGATCTTGCCGCACCTGATCCGACACGAATATTTAATTTATTAGGCCTATTGCCCTATGATCCTATTAATGTTCCCATCATTGGAACTTTCTTAGCCATTGGTATTTGGCCTGTTATTATGGGCATTACTATGTGGGTGCAATTTAAACTCAATCCACCGCCACCCGACCCAACACAAGCGGCTATTTTTGCTTGGATGCCAGTATTATTTACCTTTATGCTAGGAACGTTCCCAGCTGGTCTGGTTATTTATTGGGCATGGAACAATTTTCTTTCAGTAACCCAGCAATATTTCATTATGAAACGTCATGGGGTTGATGTGAACTTGCTTGAAAATATCATGGCAAGCTTCAAGAAAAAAACCACTTCAGAGCAAGATGAAAATGCAGATATAGCTACCAATAGCGCTGCCTCTTCAGATGAAGAAGCGGCAAAAGAAAAGGCAAAAACCAGCGTTAATAAGCCAAAAAAACGGGCAAGCCCAGCAAGCCCTAAGACAAGAAAAACTGCTAGCGCTAGTAAAAGCAAAAAACCACAGGCTAAAAAAACTACAAAAAGAGAACCAAGACGTAAGTCAAAAAAGTAAATAAGACGAAAGTCTAAAAACTAAAGTGATAGAGTGGCACAAGAAAAACAATATTCAGTAGCGCAATTAGAGGCGGGCAGATTATTATTTGCCCGTCCTTTTGTGTTTATTAAGGGCTGTGTAAAAATTGCAGATTTACCGCCCTCTGATATGCTTGAAATCGCTTTTGCAGGGCGCTCAAATGTTGGAAAGTCCTCTTTGATAAATGCACTAGTTGGCATGAAGGCACTTGCGAGAACATCAAACACACCGGGCAGAACGCAAGAACTTAATATTTTTGAAAATGAATTTGGCCCATTACGCATAGTTGATATGCCCGGATATGGTTATGCCCAAGCGCCAAAACCAAAGGTTGAGGCATGGACGAGGCTCATTCATTCTTATTTAATTGGCCGTCCAAATTTAAGGCGTGTATATGTGCTTATTGATGGGCGACACGGCATTAAGGCCAATGATAAAAGCCTAATGAACGAGCTTGATAAAGCGGCAGTTTCTTATCAAATTGTGATAACTAAAGCTGATAAGCCAAAAGAAAAAGAATTAAACAAAGCAATCAGCACCACAAAAACCGCCATAGCCAAAAGATCTGCCGCTCACCCAGAAATAATTATAACCTCAAGCCACATTGGCGAAGGAATAAATTTTTTAAGAGCTGAAATAGCCGAATTTCTTAATTAGCTATTTGGTAAAGCATCTAGCGACCAGCCCAGCAGCGTGAGCGGAGAAAATCCCTAGTTATTTGTATGGAAAAAGAATAAACGGCGGGGGTGTTCCACCTACGCCAAGGCTACGCGGACAAGCGGGGTCGGGCAGCCTGCGTGGCGGGAACGCAAGAAAAAATGTAGCGACCAACGGCGACAAGATAAAGAGCATGGTGCTGCTGGACAGATTTGAACTGTCGGCCTCTCCATTACCAATGGAGTGCTCTACCCCTGAGCTACAGCAGCTAATATTTTTAATCTTTGCTTAGTGCCATAGCAAAAGACTTCACGCAAGATAAAAAACGTGCCATATAGTCAATCAACTTAATTCTTTTATAAATTTATCATGAATAATAAAATATCTAAAATTGAAAAACAAAAAATATTGGCTGCAAAGCTAAAGGAAAACCTGAAAAAAAGAAAAAAACAGACAAAAACTCGCCTCAATAATGACATTAGCAATAAATAATGAGAGTTTTATGTTTAAGAGTTCAAATGGTTGAGAAGATTAACTAACAAAAAGCACTATGAGAAGAGAATAATGGCTAAGATAAAAATTATTGGCGGTAATCGTCTAAATGGAGAGATTTATATTTCAGGTGCAAAAAACGCCGCCCTTCCACTTATGATTGCTTCACTTTTAAGCGAAGAGAAACTAGTTTTAGAAAATCTTCCAGCTCTTGCTGATGTTAAGCAATTAAAAGCTATTTTGAAAAATCACGGCACTCAAATTACTGAGCAAGAGCAAAGCTCTAAAACTGACGGCTCAATAGGTAAAACGGTTAGCTTTCAAGCAAAGATTATTAGCGATATTTGTGCCCCCTATGAGCTTGTTTCAGAAATGCGAGCAAGTTTTTGGGTAATTGGGCCTTTATTGGCACGTATGGGAGAAGCACGAGTTTCGCTTCCAGGAGGTTGCGCTATTGGCACAAGGCCTGTTGATTTTTTTCTTGATGGGCTAAAGCAACTTGGCGCAAAAATTGAAATAAAAGATGGCTATGTTATTGCCAAAGCTCCAAAAGGTGGTTTGGTTGGCAACCGAGTGCATTTTCCAAAAATCTCGGTTGGTGCAACACACACAATAATGATGGCGGCGACGCTCGCCAATGGTACAACGATAATTGAAAATGCTGCAAGAGAGCCAGAAGTTGGCGATTTAGCAAATTGCCTTATTAAAATGGGCGCTAAAATTTCTGGAATAGGCACGCACGTTTTGACCATTAAGGGTGTAAAAAAACTTCATGGCGCAACGCATAGAACCCTACCAGATAGAATTGAAACTGGCACTTATGCGATGGCAGTTGCTATGACGGGGGGAGAAGTTTTGCTTAAAAATACTAATGCAAAACTATTGCAATCTGCACTTGATATTTTGATAGAGGCTGGTGTTGAAATCTTGGAAGAAGAAAATGGTATTAGGGTGAAAGCTAATGGCGCAGGCCTTCGCCCAATAGGTGTTGAAACACAAGAATTCCCCGGTTTTCCAACTGATTTACAAGCGCAATATATGGCGCTTATGACACGCTCTGCTGGCATTGCTAATATAAAAGAAACGATTTTTGAAAACCGCTTCATGCATGTAGCAGAACTTGCTCGTTTTGGAGCTGATATTAAGGTTGATGGGCAAGTGGCCACTGTTTGTGGCGTGCCACAACTAAGAGGAGCGCAAGTTATGGCAACAGATTTACGTGCTTCTGTTTCTTTGGTAATTGCAGGATTGGTTGCAAAGGGGGAAACCACTGTTTCTAGAATTTATCATTTAGATCGTGGGTTTGAGAATTTAGAAGAAAAATTAAAACGTTGTGGCGCACAAATTGAGCGTATAAATGATTAAGTTAAAATAGAAATATAGTGGAATTAGATATGAGCGATCTTAAATTATTAGCACTTGATAGTGAAGATTTAGAAGTTATTTCAACTCATGTTCAAGACGCAATAGTGCGTGTTGGCGATATGGGATATGCACAATCTGATAATAGGTTTGCACTTTTATTAAATCGCTATGTGTGGGACAAAAACCCTGCAAATAAAAACAATGAACGCCGCCGTTCAGCACTACATTTTGATAATGTGAAATCAATTAAAATAACTGGAATTGATAGTTTAGCAAAGGATGGCATGTTAAATCTATTGGCAATAATTTTTGAAGCTAGTGATTTACCTTCGGGAAAAATTATATTAACTTTTGCGGGTGGTGGAACTGTAAGCCTAATGGTTGAAACTATAGAGGCTCGCCTTAGCGATCTTGGGGCGGCATGGGCAACAAAAACCACCCCCTCTCATAAAGAAGAATAAAATGCCTTTAATTCTAAATATAAATGATAATGATTTTGAAAGTAGCTTTTCATCACTACTTGAAGTTGGAATGGATATTTCACAAGATGTAAGAGAAACTGTTACAGATATAATTATAGATGTTCGTAAAAATGGTGATGAGGCTTTATTAAAATACAATAAAAAATTTGATAATCTTGAAATAGATATTGAAAATTTACGCTTTAGCGAAGCTGAAATAGAAAATGCACTAAAGCAAGTTCCAAAAGATGTAATAGACGCTCTAAAAATTGCCTATGAACGGATTTATAGCCATCATAAAAGGCAGTTTCCAAAAAGCGATATTTATCAAGATGAATTGGGCGTAACGCTTGGCACAAAATGGAGCGCAATAGAGGCCGTTGGGCTTTATGTTCCGGGTGGTTTAGCTTCTTACCCCTCTTCAGTTTTGATGAACGCAATTCCTGCAAAAATTGCTGGGGTGAAACGCTTAGTAATGGTTGTGCCAACTCCAAATGGTCAGGTAAATCCTGCTGTTTTAGCCGCTGCCTCAATATGTGGGATAGATGAGATCTATCGTCTTGGCGGAGCGCAAGCAATAGCCGCTTTAGCTTATGGCACAAAGACATTTAAGCCTATTGATAAAATTGTTGGGCCCGGCAATGCCTATGTTGCAGAAGCAAAGCGCCAGGTTTTTGGACAGGTTGGTATTGATATGATTGCAGGGCCTTCTGAAGTTCTTATCATTGCTGATAAAAGCGCTAATCCTGCTTGGGTTGCCGCTGATCTTTTAGCGCAATCTGAACATGGAGCAGGGGCACGTTCAATATTAATTACTACTGATAAAACCTTGGCAAAAAAGACCTTAGAAGAAGTTAGCCAACAACTATTAACCCTATCTCGAAAAGATATCGCTCTTGATGCTTGGGAAAAATATGGTGCGATTATAGAGGTAAATAATCTTGATGAGGCATTTAATTTGGCTAATATTTTAGCCTCAGAACATGTTGAATTAGCGCTTGAGGAGCCTAAAAAATATTTACCGAAAATAACAAATGCAGGTGCGATATTTTTAGGTCATTATACACCAGAGGCCATTGGTGATTATGTTGGTGGATCAAACCATGTATTACCAACTGCCCGCTCTGCTCGTTTTGCCTCTGGCTTAGGGGTAATAGATTTTATGAAGCGCACATCTATTTTGGGTTGCGATAGCTCTTCGCTTAATGCTTTAGCCAAACCAACTATCACTCTAGCAAATACCGAAGGGCTAAGCGCTCATGCTTATTCGGTTTCTATTCGCACAAATAGATAGGTAAACCTATGAAACAAAGGGATTTTGACGATGAAACAGACCACTTAGTCTCAATCACGCTTGACCCTTCAACCATTACACCTATCAATCCCGATGAGATTCACGAAAGAAAAATTGCGATTTTTGATCTCATTGAGGAGAATAAGTTCTATCCTGCACGAGTAAAGTCCAAAGGCCCTTATGCGCTTCATCTTTCAATCATTGGCAATTATTTAGTGCTTGATGTTCGTAACCCAATAGATTTTTCACCCATCTCAGCGCATTATCTTTCTCTAACTCCGTTTCGTGGTTTAATCAGAGATTATTTTCGTGTTCGAGAGCATTATTTTGAAGCGATTAAAAGTGCTAAAGTCTACCAGATTGAAGCCGTTGATATGGGGCGGCGTGGATTGCATAATGAGGCCGCAGAAATTTTAAGAACAAGGTTAGAAAATAAGTTAGTAATAGATCATCAAACCACACGTAGATTATTTACGCTGATTTGTGCAGTGCAACCATTAGCCGCCCGTAAAAGCGAAAAAGAAGATAAATTACCAACTTGTCTATTTGTTTGCTCAATGAATTCTGTTCGCTCACCAATCGCCGCAGCTCTTGCTAGGCGGCATTTTTCAGACCATCTAAGGGCTCGCTCAGCTGGCGCACATTCAGGCAAAGTAGATGGCTTTGTGCATGAAATTATGCAAGAAATAGGGGTGGATATGTCGGTTCATACGCCTCATAGGTTAGACGAGCTTGTGGCAAGTAAATTTGATATTGTTATTACCCTATCAAAAGGCGCAAAAGAAGCGGTTGTAAAACGCAATTTAGAAATTAAAAAAATTGAACATTGGACAACAATAGATCCAACCCTATATGAGGGGACAAGGGAAAATAAATTAGCAAATTATCGTGAGCTAAGAGATAGTTTAGATATACTAATAAAAACAAAATTACCAAGTCTGCTTAACAATGGTTCACAAAGTGCGTGAAATACTTTAGGGAAGTACTTATATAGATATTTATTAGCAAAAACTAAGCTGATATATTACAAATAACAATTTGGAGAAATAATGCCTAAAGAAGAACTGCTCGAATTTCCGGGCGTAATAATGGAACTACTACCTAATGCTACTTTTAGGGTAAAACTTGAAAATGACCACGAAATCATCGCCCATACGGCAGGTCGCATGCGTAAAAACCGCATACGTGTGTTAGCTGGGGATAAGGTTTTAGTTGAAATGACCCCCTATGACCTCACTAAGGGGCGTATTACTTATCGCTTTAAGTAATAGATTTTAGGAGCTATTGATGGCCACTCGTCCAAAATTGATTCTGGCATCAGCATCACCACGCCGATTAGCTTTGCTAAATCAAATTGGCGTTGATCCTGAATATTTATTGCCAACAGATATTGATGAAACCCCTGAAAGAGGCGAATTGCCACGAAAATTGGCAATGCGTTTAGCTGACTCAAAGGCGCTTGCGGCACAAAGAAAAGCGCACAGAGCCGATTATCCAGCAAATTCACTGGTTTTAGGGGCTGATACTGTTGTATCAGTTGGGCGGCGTATATTGCCAAAGGCTGAAATGATGGAAGAAGCAAGAGCCTGTCTTTCTTTGCTTTCTGGTCGAGCGCATAAGGTTTATACAGCGCTTTGTTTGCTTACCCCAGCAGGCGCACCACGTAGGCGTTTGGTTGAAACCAGAATACGCTTTAAGCGTCTAAGCTCGAAAGAGATTGAAAGCTATTTAGCTAGTGCTGAATGGCAGGGCAAAGCTGGCGGTTATGCTATTCAAGGTATTGCTGGTTGTTTTGTGGTTAAACTATCAGGTTCTTATCATGGCGTTATGGGGCTACCGCTATATGAAACCATGTCATTATTAAATGGTGAGAATTATAATATTCATAATGGTTGGGGCTCGTCCGCTAATCTGGGCTCGGTTTGATGATGCAAAATAAAAAAGATAATGTAACCACATTAAAACCAGTAAAGCCCTGTCCAATATGTGAAAAAAACTCAATACAAAAATATCACCCTTTTTGCTCAAATCGTTGCGCTAATGTCGATCTTAATCGCTGGCTTAGTGGTGCTTATGTTATTGCTGGGGACGATAAACAAGATGAAAATATAGAGCTAGAATAGTAATAATCTATCCCTATAATAAATATCTATAAAAAATTACAATTTGGGTGCTAGACACAAGCAAATCAACAGCCTATAAACCCTCAAAATATATACCCTAAAAATGCCCGGGTAGCTCAGGGGTAGAGCAGTGGACTGAAAATCCTCGTGTCGGTGGTTCAAATCCGCCCCCGGGCACCATTAATGTATCTCACGGCTCGCACCACTTTTACTATGACGGCGCAAAATGCGCCTATGTTAAAAGTTGAGCCTCCGACCTGCTGGTCTGAAGCCTTGGCGTAGGTTGGTGGGGCGGCGCTAGCGCCGGCGAGCCCAAGGCTCGCTGTACTGAGAGATGGAGTGAAGAAAATATATATTAGGGATATTCTTTATTCTTTTTGCCGATGCTTTCACTTTATTGCTATTCAGAACATGCTAATTTATAATATTGTCCACTGCTGAAGGAAAAACTTGGTGATTTACCGAATAACTAGATATCTAATTGATCTTACGGTTTTGACAATCATCCTTTCAATAGCCCTCATTTATTCAGTTCAGGCCAATAGCCAGCCCATGAACACTGGAATTTTAGAAAATTATTTATCTCAGCAAGATCTTTCTGGCGGGATTTTGTTAGTCTCTACACAAGATAAAATATTGGTTTCAGTTTCTGGTATTGCTGAGCGCAGCACCAACGTAGCCGTGACACCGCAAAGCAGGTTTTATCTGGCCTCCTCTGGAAAGACTATCGTTGCAGCGGCGGTTCTAGGGTTTGTTGAGGATGGAACGCTTCAGCTTGATGGGTTGGTTTGGCCATTTATCAAAGATATCGATAATGTAGATAAATTGGCAAATAGTGACGCAGTTACGCTTCGCCAGTTACTTAACCATACTTCTGGCTTGCCCGACTATCTGGACGATGTTTTTTTTGCTGCAAGTGAGAGGCAGCCGCAAAAAATATGGGCCCCATCAGAAGCCATAGCCTTTGCTCTTGAATTCCCCGCAACGGGTGAACCAGGTGAGGCTTTTGAATATAGCAACACTAATTACGTCCTATTGGGTCATATTTTGGCTGGGATAAGTGGTTCTTTGGAAGCGGCACTTGAGGAGAAGGTTTTTTCAAATGCTGAAATGATGGAAACTTCTGTGGGCAAACCTAACTCTACTTTGTTGTTGGCTCGCGGATATATTGAAAGAGATTTTTTAGACGTGAGTGATTTAGCATGGGCTAGCGTACTAGGTGATGGCCCCGTTATATCAACGGCTGGCGACCTCGCTAAATTCGCTGTGGCACTATTTAGGGATAAAAAAATAATTGGTGCAAAGCTTTTGAAGCAAATGCAAACTGGCTCAGATGTAAATGATAGTTACGGTTTGGGTATCGGAATTGATGGCGACGAATGGGGTAATTGGTTTGGCCATGCGGGAAGCTATGAAGGGTTTGAAGCTGATTTTAGGTATTATCCTGAAGAGGAAGTTGTTTTCATTTTTTTGACAAATGGAAACCCTTTGGATGATGAGCCAATTCTTGATGTTATAGCTGAAAGTTTTTTTGATGAATAACCGCTCATTTTCTTTTAGAAAGAAGCACTCCACTAGCGGCAAGCATTGCGCCTGCACTTATTACAATACTAGCAAGCCATAAATTGCTGCTTGCTTGGTTAATTCCAAAACCCACAAGTATTAGTGTGCTTAATAGCGGGGTTAGATATGCTCCCGCACCAAGGATTTTTATATCCCCCTGTTTCATCGCATAATCCCAAAGATAAAACGCTCCCCCAACTGGGCCAATGCCAAGCGCTAAAATTGCTAACCATTGTGATAAACCTTGCGGTAAGATTGTTTGTTCAAAAACCACATGCGCAAAACTTGCAAGCAGGGCAGTGACAAGGCAAAAAAGCGTGACGGCATGGGTTGGGATATGTGAAACCAAACGAGATAAAACCGAATAAGAAGCCCAAACAAAAGCTGCCGCCCCTGCCGCTATATAACCAAAGCCCGCATTTGAAGAAAAAGCAAAATCATTGCCATTACTAACAATCAACACCACCCCAAATAGCCCAAGCAAAGCCCCAATAATATGCCACCAAGCAAGCTTGCCGCCGCCGTGTGATTTAGGCAAAAAAGTAGAAAAAAGCACTATTAATAATGGCCAAAGATAATTGATTAAACTCGCCTGCAAAATGGGTGCATTTTGCATCGCAATAAACAATAAAAAATGATAACCAAATAAACCACCAACCCCCAGCGCCCAAATTTTAAGCGGCATTTTGGCAATTTCAAACAAGTTTTTACGCTGAATAATACTGGTAATAAGCCCAATAATAAATGCAATAAAAAAACTCATGCCAACTAATTGAAATGGTGGAACTTTATTAACAAAAGAAACCAAAAACGCCAAACCCGCCCAAAGAATTATTGCACCAAAACCAATGATTGTTGCACGGGGTGAGTTGTTATTCATATTCTGGTTTATCCTTATTGAACATCAAAGGTCTGAGTTTTTCAACGCAATGAAGAAATCTAAAAAAGCATAGCAATGTTACTCATTGTAACAGTGAGAGGTGCAGGAGTAACCTTGATAAACACAAATGATTCTTTGTTATTATCGGAATCTAAAAAAGTTCCCGCCTTAGCCTTTAAACCAATTACCGCATCGTCATCTTCTAATAAGCAGTGCCATCGTTTGTTTTCTTTTAAGTCACCATACAATTCCCCTTTTTGTTGAGGCGCTCTAAGAGCATCAATTACTCTTTTTATTCGATTATCTAAGTCACCAGATTTTAGTATAGGACTTTGTTCGTGCATGCCTGTTAAAAGTGTGATGTCTAGGTTAACTCCAACACTAATTGTCTTTCCATAAAGCGGAAGGAATGTTTGATTATCAATTATCCTTCTAAAGTCTTTTACACCTGTAGTAAAATTAGTATCTTCCCATTTCTTAAGAACAGCAAATGGTTCTTTTCCCCATAGTTTTTTAAGCTGAGTATCAAATGATTTACGCATTTTCCATACGGCATCTAGAGGTTTGTTATTTGCAGGAATGATTCCTTTATAAGTTAAAATTATTTCCATATTTCCCCCCTAATGCGCCTCGTCCCAATTACTTGCCGCTTTTGCATCAACCACTAATGGCACAGATAGCTGCAGCGCAGGCTCGCTAGCTTTTTCCATAATGTTAGAAATTGCCAAAATAGCAGCCTCTTCATTTCCCTTGGGAGTTTCAAAAATCAATTCATCATGCACCTGTAACAACATATCTGCATCAATATTTTTTGCTTTCAATTTCCCCTCCATATGAATCATCGCACGGCGAATAATATCGGCAGCCGAGCCTTGAATGGGTGCATTAATTGCTACTCTTTCCATAAATGCCCGCTCCATTGGATTTTTAGAATTTGCGCTTTCAAGCATAATCTTACGCCCAAAAATAGTTTCTACATATCCCTGCTCTTTTACCAATTTTCGTTGATTGTCCATATAGTCTTTAATGCCTGGGAAACGAGCAAAATAGGTCTTGATATACTCCCCCGCCTCTGTTCGAGAAATATCTAATTGATTAGCCAAACCAAAAGCAGAAATGCCATAAATAATACCAAAATTTATCGCCTTAGCATTGCGGCGAATGTCGGGTGTCATCTGCTCTAGCGGCACATTAAAAATCTCACTTGCCGTCATTGCGTGAATATCTAAACCATTGGCAAACGCCTCTTTTAATGAGGCAATATCGGCAATATGCGCTAAAATGCGCAATTCAATTTGAGAATAATCAGCTGAAATTAGTATTTTCCCTTTATCTGCGACAAAGGCAGTGCGAATTTTTCTGCCATCTAATGTGCGAATAGGAATATTTTGCAGGTTTGGATCACTTGACGAAAGCCGCCCCGTAATAACCGCTGCTTGATGATAAGAAGTGTGTACACGATTAGTGCGAGCATTAATAAAAGTTGGCAACGCATCTGAATAGGTAGATTTTAATTTACTTACCCCCCGCCACTCTAATATTACTTTAGCTAAAGCGCTTCCCTCTTTTTCATCTTCATTTGCCGCTAAATCTTCAAGCACCGCAACTCCCGTTGCATAAGCACCTGTTTTGGTTTTTTTAGCGCTGGTTAGTCCCATTTTTTCATATAGGATTTCACCTAATTGTTTTGGTGAAGCAAGGTTAAATTCTTGCTCAGCAATTTGATGCGCCTGTTTTTGTAATTTTGCAGCTCTTGCGGCAAAATCATTTGAAAGATTTGCTAATATCTCCCTATCAACACATATTCCTCTAGCTTCCATTTTAGCCAAAACGGATACAAGCGGGCGCTCCAATGTTTCATAAACATTGCTGGCTTTTTTGGCTACTAGGCGAGCCTTTAATATATGCCAAAGCCGTAAAGTAATATCCGCATCTTCTGAGGCATATTTGCTTGCCTCAGCAATCTCTATCCTGTCAAAGCTAATTTGTTTTTTGCCTACGCCTGCAATATCCTTAAATGTTATAGGGCTATGATTTAGCCAACGTTCGCTAAGAGCGTCCATAGAATTACCACGTGCGCCATCAATCGCATAAGAGAGCAACATAGTGTCATCAAAACTAATAATATCCATATTATAACGAGAAAGAATTCCCATATCATATTTGGCATTTTGTAAGATTTTAAGAATGGATTTATCCTCAAGCACTGGCTTAAGAATATCGATGGCTTGTTGCATTTCAATTTGCCCTTCAAGCAAACCAGAGCCAAACATATCGTCCTGTAATGTTTTATGGCCAAGCGGAATATAACAGGCCTTGCCCATTTCAACGCTAAGACATATTCCAACCAAATCAGCCACTTGATTGTCTAATCCTGTAGTTTCGCAATCAATCGCAACATGACCCTTTTGATAAATATCTTTAACCCACTCTTTTAGCCTTTCAATGTCGATAATCGTTTCATAATTGTCGTAATTTACATCGATTGCTGCAATTTCGCTTTGTAACTGTTTGGCATATTTCTTTGGTGAATCATCTTCGTCACTCACCTCATTGATGGTTTTTTTAACTGGAGCTGCTAAATGCGCATCAGCTTCAAATGCCTCAATATCGGCATCTATAGTCTTACCTACTCGGCGCAGTAATGAATTAAAATCCATAGCCTTCAGAAATGGAACAATATTATTCGCTTCAATTGGCTGGCGCTTAAAATCTTCCAAATTTTGCTCAACTGGCACATCTTGTTTTAGCGTTACTAAACGGTGCGAAATCTTTGCTTGTTCTGCAAATTCAATTAGGTTTTCTCGCCGCTTATTTTGTTTTATCTCGCCTGCATTATTTAATAGATTTTCTAAATCACCATATTCATTTATTAGTTGAGCGGCGGTCTTTATGCCAATTCCAGGAACACCGGGAACATTATCAACACTATCACCAGCTAAAGATTGCACTTCGATAACTTTATTTGGGCTAACGCCAAATTTTTCTATTACTTGTTCTTCTAAAATATAGCGGTTTTTTATCGAATCAAACATTTTTATCTGTGCTTTATCGTTCACTAATTGCATTAAATCCTTATCGGTGGATATGATGGTTACTTTTGCACCTGCTTTTTTTGCAATATTTGTGTAAGTAGCAATTAAATCATCGGCCTCAAACCCTGCTTGCTCAACCGAAAGAATAGAAAATGCTTTAGTTGCTTCTCTGGTCAGTGGAAATTGCGGCACTAAATCTTCAGGAGCTGGGGGGCGATTAGCTTTATATGAGGGGAAAAAATCATTGCGAAATGTTTTGCCCTTATGATCAAAAATTACCGCCATATGAGTTGGGGTTTCGCCGTCCTCAAAATTATCAATCAACTTAAACAACATATTGCAAAAACCAGCCACAGCGCCAACTGGCAGACCATCAGATTTGCGAGTTAGTGGGGGCAAAGCGTGATAAGCCCGAAAAATAAATGTTGATCCGTCAACGAGAAGCAGGTGCATGAGAATTATCCAATTATTACCTCAATAATATAGACAGGTTTATTGGCAAGGCAAAGAGAGATATTTCTAAATCGGGGATAAGAGTAAAGTTTTAATAAAATACGATATTTAGCTTTCAGATATATTTTATTTCAAAGCAGTTAGTTATGTTGAAAAACATTCTAGGAGCATAACTTTGGCTAAAAAACTAAAACAACACCTCATATTTGCTAGTCTTTCATTGCTAGTGCTATCTCTTCCAGCCCAAGCCCAAGTTTCAAAGTCGCAGTGTGGACAACGCTATATTGCTCAAAATATCAAATCTGCTGTATTGGCATTTAAAGCAACAAAATATTGCACAAATATCAATTTGCCCTACTCAATGGCTCAGGCTAGCAAAAATATTGATGATTTACGTTGTAATGAACAAGCCTCTTCTTTGCTTGATGAAATGATAAATGATTTTGATTATCAGTATAAATCTATCATGAGTGGAGCTGGCTCAAAAGCTATATGTTTACAAGCTGCATCTTTAGGCAAAGATATTTCTTGAATATTCTATTTTCATAGATACAATTAAATTATAATATTTCTGCAAATACAATATTTCTGATCTGGTTTGATATAAATATATGGCACATATAAAAAGACGACTGTTCCTCTCATTATTGACGGGTTCTTTGCTTGCTCCATTGTTTGGCTCATGCACAACTTATTCTTTTTCCTCACGCACAAATCCAAATCAGCTTAGAGTTGCTTTGATTTTGCAAAAAATCAATGAAGCGAGAAAAATAAGTGGCAAAAAACCATTGACCTATAATGATAAATTAGAACAAGCTGCGCAAAATCAAGCAAATATTATGGCCGAATTGGGCATATTATCGCACGAGTTAAATGGCACATTACGTGAAAGAGTAACAAGGGTTGGCTATAGAGGTGCAGTGGGCGAAAATGTTGCTGGTGGCCACCATACATTAGAGCAGGCTATTGAGGGGTGGTTAGAATCAAGAGCGCACCGTTCAACTTTATTAAGTGAAAAATTTATTGAGTTTGGCTTGGCACAAGCCAAAAGCACAAATGGTAAATATTCAATCTATTGGAGTTTTATTGCTGGCGGCAGTTTTGAGGCTTGGTTATAATTTTGCGGTTTTTGCCTCTATATAGTTTTCTAGTGCTCTTTTATCTCTATCATTTATAACTAGACCGAGTTTTGTTCTTCTCCATAATATGTCCTCAATAGTTTGCGCCCATTCATTTTCAATTAAATAATCAACTTCTCTTGCGCTTAAATTTGCTCCAAAATCTTCACCCAAATCAAAGTGAGATTTTGCATCGCCAAGCACCTGTTTTGTTAATGTGCCATAAAGTCGTACCATGCGCTTAATTTGCGAATGAGCCATAAAAGGATATTGTTTTTTTATGTCAAGCACTAGCTTATCAAATGAGCCAATAGCAAAATCACCCCCCGGAAGGGATGAAGTAGCAGTCCATTTATCGCCCTTTTTGCCAATTACTGGTTCTATTTTTTCAAGCACTTCTTCAGCTAAATGACGATAGGTTGTAAGTTTGCCACCAAAAATATTTAGTAGAGGAGCGCCATAATCTTCAAGTTCTAGCACATAATCTCTAGTTGCCTCTTGTGCTTCATCTGCGCCATCATCAAATAATGGGCGCACACCAGAATATGCCCAAACAACGTCTGAACGCTTAACTGGTTGTTTGAAATAGTTCGAGCTAACTTTACATAGATAATTTAATTCATCAGAGCTAATAGATACATCGCTAGGATCACCCTCGTAATCAACATCTGTTGTGCCAATAAGTGTAAAATTTTCTTGATAGGGGATAGCAAAGATAATCCTATTATCAGAATTTTGGAAAATATAACATTTATCATGCTCATAAAGCTTGTTCACAACAATATGCGAACCTTTAACCAGCCTGATATGGTTTTTTTTGTCTGTCTCTTTAATGTTTGAGTTGGTAATATCTACCCATGGCCCAGCAGCATTAATAAGTGCTTTTGCCTTAATAGTTTTAACTTTATTATTAAGCTGGTTTTTAACTTTTATTTCCCAAATATTATCAATAATTTCAGCAGAAACTACTTTAGTTGAAACATTAATTGAAGCGCCTTTTTGCGCTGCATCTTTAGCGTTAAGAATAACCAGCCGTGCATCATCAACAAAACAATCTGAATATTCAAAACCAACTTTTGAAGAAGCCCTTAAAGGCTTACCAGCAATATGTTTTCTTAAATTAATAGTTTTGGTAGGTGGTAGTTTTTTGCGCCCTCCAATATAATCATATAAAAACAGACCAAGCCTTAGCAGCCATTTGGGGCGTAGTCCTTTATGGTGTGGTAAAATAAAGCGCATTGGCTTAATGATAAAAGGCGCCATTGCCCACAATATTTCTCGCTCTTTTAATGCTTCACGCACAAGGCTAAACTCATAATATTCGAGATAACGCAAACCACCATGAATTAATTTCGTAGCGGCAGAAGATGTGCCAGAAGCTAAATCATTCATTTCAGCAAGATAGACAGAATAACCACGCCCAGCACTATCACGCGCAATGCCCGCACCATTTACTCCGCCACCTATTATAAAAATATCATATGGTTGTTTGTTAGAAACATCGTTCATTATGTAGTGTCTTCTTCTATATTCTTTGTATTTTCATTTTTCCTAGTTTGCTCGCTAAATTCCATCGCTTCAATATTGCTAGATCTCTTTGATATTTTACTCGAAGAAGTTGCAATCATTTCAATATCCTTTGTAGCTTGAGAGAAGTGAGTTTGCAATTTATTTACTCTTTCATCAAGCCGAGAAATATCTTCCATTAATAGATGCACTTCTCTTTGAATTAAATGTGCTTGTTCACGCATTCTTACATCTCTTAATAGCGCATGAACTACCTGAATTGATAACATTAAAAGTGAGGGCGAAACAATTACTACTCGTGCCCGAGCAGCTTTTTGCACCATATCTTCAAAATGCTCATGTAAATCGGCAAAAATTGATTCTGATGGCACAAACATAAAGGCAGTATCTTGGGTTTCCCCAGCAATAAGATATTTTGAAGAAATATCTTTAATGTGAACGCCAACATCATTTCTAAAAGCGGCTTTTGCGAGCTTTAATTCTTGTGCCCCATTTGCACTATTAATCCTTTGCCAAGCCTCAAGTGGAAATTTGGCATCAATTACCAAAGCAGGTGCATCATTTGGCATATATATTAAACAATCAGGGCGAGTATTATTTGAAAGTGTTGCCTGAAACGAATATGCGTTTTGCGCCAAACCATCGCCTATTATAGTTTCCATGCGCCCTTGCCCAAACGCCCCACGAGTTTGCTTATTTGCTAATATTGATTGCAATGAAACAATTTCACTAGATAATTGGGTGATATTTGTTTGCGCTTTATCAATTACCGCCAATCTCTCGCTTAATTTTGATAGGCTTTGCTCAGTTTTTTCTCGATTTTCGCTTAGCTGATGCCCTACTCGTGAATTTGCATTATCAATTCTCTCGCTTAATGTGCGAGATAAATCAGATGTTCTAGTGCCAAAAATTTCGGACATGGTTTGCATTCTACCAGTCATTTCAGATTGCACTTGTAACAAAGAGGCTAAATGACGCTCAAACTCGTTTGATCTTTGTGTAAGAATTAGCGAATCAGATTTTCGTCTTTTGCTGGCATTAAGCAAAATAACAAGCATAATAATTAGCAAAAGCGCAATAAAACCAATAAACACAAGCACAATCAGCTCAATATTTATTGGCCTACCATTAATATAAAACATAATATTTTCCATTTATTCCCTTTAGCAGAAAAATTGTGCGCTTTGATATAAAAAGCAAAGCTTGACCTATTTAGTAAAAATACCATATCTCTAGCAAAAGAATAATAGGATATATCAATGACATTTAGAGACATAATATTAATCCCAGATAAGCGCCTAAAAACAGTGGTAGAGCCATTGTCTAACATTGATAAGGATACGCACATACTTGTCGATGATATGTTTGAAACCATGTATGAAGCAAATGGCTTTGGTCTTGCCGGCCCACAAATTGGCGTTATGGGGCGCATTATTGTTGTTGATTGTGCAAGGGAAGACGAGGGAGAAAAGCCAGACCCAATAGCAATGATAAACCCAGACATTGTGTTTTTCTCTGAAGAAATAAATGTGTATGAAGAGGGTTGTCTATCTATTCCAGAATATTTTGAAGAAGTTGAGCGCCCTGCAAATATTCGAGTTAAATATCTCAATATTGACGGTAAGGTTATTGAGCGCGAAGCTGATGGATTATTGGCAACTTGCATCCAGCATGAAATAGATCATTTAAATGGCAAATTATTCATTGATTATATATCACGCCTAAAGAGAGATCGCATAATAAAAAAGTTTCAAAAATTAGCACGCCAAAATGTAGGATAGATAATGTCATTACGAATTATCTTTATGGGCACACCAGATTTTGCCGCCGCCTCACTCAGTGAAATTATTAAATCAGAGCATGATGTTATTGCGGTTTATAGCCAGCCAGCACGCCCTGCTGGTCGCAATAAAAAACTGCAAAAATCAGCAGTGCAACAATTAGCTGAGCAATCAAATATTAAAACCTTTACTCCGCTAAATTTCAAGCAAAGTGAAGATATAAAGCAATTTATAGCGCTAAAGGCCGATGTTGCAATAATTGTTGCTTATGGATTATTATTGCCCAAAATAATATTAGATGCACCAAAATATGGTTGCCTAAATTTACACGGATCGCTTTTGCCTCGCTGGCGAGGAGCTGCACCCATTCAACGTGCTATTATGGCAGATGATAAAAAAACAGGCCTAATGGTTATGCAAATGGATGAAGGTTTAGACACGGGGCCTGTGGCGCTTAGTAAAGTGATAAAAATCAAAAAAAATATGCTGGCGGGTGTTTTGCACGATGAAATGAAAATTGCTGGTGCGAAACTACTTATAAAAGCTCTAAATAGGCTTGAGAAAAACGAGCTTGAATTTTCTGAACAATCTAAAGGTGGAATAATTTACGCCAAGAAAATAAAAAAATCTGAAAGTAAAATTAATTGGCAACTAAGCGCCAAGCAAATAATAAATAATATTAGAGGCCTCTCGCCTTTTCCCGGTGCGTGGTTTGAGTTTGATATAAAGGGCAAACCAGTACGAGTAAAAATATTAAGCGCCATAAAAGTGAAGTTGCCTAAAGATATCAAAAGCAAGCCGGGTGAGGTTTTGGACGATAATTTTACTATAGCTTGTGGCAAAAATGCTATTAGGCCAATATTGTTACAACGAGCGGGTAAGGGCGTTATGGGAGTTGATGAGTTTTTGCGTGGTATGGATAAATCTAACCTATTGGTGCTTAAATAATCATGTTTCGCTATTGTCTAATTGTTGAATATAATGGTGCTAAATTTTCTGGCTGGCAAAAACAACCAAATCAACCAACGGTGCAAAATGCTTTTGAAATAGCTATAGAAAAATTTTCTGGCGAAAAGGTAAATGTTCAAGCATCAGGGCGAACAGATGCTGGTGTGCACGCAAGAGGGCAGGTGGTGCATTTTGATCTTAAAAAGCAATGGGAAGCTTTTCGCATTGGCGAGGCCTTAAATTATCATTTACGCATCCACCAAATTGTAATAATTTCATCAAAGGCAGTTGATCAAGATTTTGAGGCACGCTTTAGCGCCAAACAACGCCATTATGAATATATTATTCTAAATAGACGCACCCCGCCAGCTCTCGACCTTGGTCTTGTCTGGCATGTGCCAAAACCCCTTGATGTGGAAAAAATGAATAAAAGTGCAAAACATTTTTTAGGAAAACATGATTTCACAACTTTTCGCTCAGTTGAATGTCAGGCAAATTCACCAATTAGAACTATTGATAGGTTTGAAGTAATAAAGCAGGGTGATAATATATTATTTCAAGTTAGCGCACTATCTTTTTTACATCATCAAGTGCGCTCTCTCGTTGGCACGCTCAAGCTTGTTGGTGAGGGTAAATGGAGTGAAAATGATTTGATAAAAGCACTAGAAGCCAAAGACAGAACTGCTTGCGGAACACAAGCTCCAGCATGTGGGCTTTATCTTACATCGGTTGACTATCAACAAAATTAAAATCAAACACCATTGAAAGA
>JAMONS010000096.1 GCA_027065555.1 Hyphomicrobiales bacterium
AGGCCAGTGATTTTTGCAGCCCATTGCGGTGTTTTATCTTTTAGGTGATTTGCAAAATCTTGGCAAAAATCAGTATGTTTTGCCATATAATCATAATCAGCCAAATCATCACGCAACAATATGTGCATCACAGCCAAAGCTAAAGCGCCATCACTACCCGGCCTAATAATCAAACCAATATCGGCCTGCGCCATTGTAGCATTTTTATAAATATCAATTACTACAATTTTTGCGCCAGATTTTTTAGCTTTCATAGCGTGCGTCATGACGTTTATTTGCGTGTTGACTGCATTAGTCCCCCAAATCACAATGACTTCAGAATTATCCATATATAGCGGGTTCACACCAGCCAATAGTCCCGTACCAACGCTATAACCGCCCCAGCCAATTAACGAGCATATTGTACCATATTGGCGAGAGTAACTTTTAGCGTTGGTAAGCCTATTAATAGAATCACGTTGCACATGTCCCATTGTACCAGCATAAGAATATGGCCAAATGGCCTCTGCGCCAAACTCATCTTCTATTTTCAAAAACTTATTAGCTATTTCCTCTAAGGCCTGCTCCCATGAAATCTTTTGCCATTTGCCCTCGCCTTTTGTGCCAATGCGCTTCATTGGATAGAGCAATCTATTTGGGTTATGAATACGCTCGGCATAGCGAGCCACTTTTTCGCAAATCACGCCATCGGTATACGGATCGTCTTTTGCACCACGCACCCTGCCAATTTTCTTACCATCAATAAGTTCTATTTCAAGTGCGCAAGTTGATGGGCAATCGTGGGGACAAACAGAGCGTTTAAGAGAAATAGACATGGTTTTCCAACTTTAATGATAAAATAATATATCAGCAGAAAAACCATTGGGGCGCAATATAATTATCACCAATATGATAGGTGCTAACCTATCATAAACCTTAATGCGCTAGCTGTTTACTTGATAATATAGGGATTTTGATATGGCGTCACGTTTTTGGGTTTTTATTACTAGCATTTTAGCTTTAATATTGTTTGGGGTTATTATTTTGCAAATGCTAAATGAAACTGGCGGATCAAACTCTTATGCTTTGCTTGCAGAAAGTTTCTTAAAAGGTGAGTTTAACACATTAAGAGAGTGTTTTGATGTTGATTGCGTTTATTTACAAGGTAGAACCTTTGTAATTTTCCCACCATTTCCAGCTGTTTTAACTATGCCATTCGTTGCAATATTTGGTGTGCAATTTTCTGGCTTTATTGCAATTTCTATAATTATATTTTTGGCAACAGGGCTTGTCTGGTGGAAGATAATTCGTAAGCTTGGCAAAGATAAATCAATCGCTTTTCTATTTGTCATTGCCATACTTTTCTCATCACCATTATTATATGTGATAATTAGAGGTGATAGGGTTTGGTTCTTTGCTCAAAGCATTTCCTTTTTTAGCCTTAGCCTTGCGCTATATTATGTGCTGAATAAAAGGGACAGTTATAGAGCTGCAATATTTGCAGGGATATTAGTTGGTTGCTCATTCTTATCACGACAAATGACAATTTTGATTGCGCCGTTTATTTTTGCTATTCTTATAGAAGATGGCTTACCATTATTCACTATTAATCGTGATAGATTATTAAAATTTATCTCTATGGCAATTCCAATTGCCCTAGCGATTAGCATTTATTTTATATATAATTATTGGCGCTTTGGTAATATAATGGACACAGGCTATCAATATCTTGAGCCAACAGAAGTGAGTGCAACTGGCAACTTTATATATAATCGTCTATTAGATTTGGGTATATTTAACGCTGATTATTTCTTGTTCAATATTATTCATTTATTGTTTCAGGGGTTAGATATAGAATTTGCTGGCAAATATCTTAATGATATTGGCTCGCTTGATTCAAAGGGTGCAGCCTTATTAGTTGCCAGCCCATTTTTGTTTTTCTTAGCTTTAACTCCAATAGCAAAAAAATCTCAAACTTCTGAAAATACTATCTTCTCACCAAGAGTAATTATTATTGGGGTAATTGTTAGTTTGATTATAATTGGCATCACATTATTTTATCATTCAAATGGTACTATCCAATATAACGTTCAGCGCTATACGCTTGATTGGTTGCCTGTAGCGTTCATTATTTTAGCTACCGCTTTACGCAAAGATATGTTGCCACTATTTGCAGCGCTAGTGAGCTTTGGGATTATGCTAAATATTGTAAGTTTGGCTATTTTATCAATTACGACTTAGAGTCAGCTATTTTTGTTCGCAAAAGTAATGCGGGCATGAGCATGATAATTAATTACTGCGCCAAGTGCGATGGCTATGGCGTGCCCTAGTTCTTCAACATATAGACTTAAGCCAAAATATGGAAGAATTACTCGCATTAATAGGCTAGCAAAAAATATCACAAACACCCCAGAAATTGCATTAACCGCAATGAAGCGCAAAATTTCTGCGCCAACCGAGTGGCTAGATGCCTTATAGACTAAAAAGCGATATCCGATATAACCGACTATCATGCCGATTATATAGGCAAGGAATACCGCCAATTCATATTGCATCCAATTTGAGAGAGCAATTCGTGCAAGCCAATTAACCAGCGCTGCACTGCCACCTACAAAAAGAAACAAAATTACTCTCTTATATTTATCCATTGCTCTAAATGCCCAATGCGGTAAACCAAGGTTTAGATGCCCACGAAAGAATAAACACAACAGGTAACATGCTAGCAAGCGCTAGGCTTTTGCTATCTCTTAGGGCAAAAATAACTGGATCATCATTTAACTCGCCTCGTGCGCAAGTAATCCAGATATGACAAACCCAAATAAGCAAAATAAACGGAAAAGCCCATAATATAAATGGCGCTGAATAAAATTGTGCATTAAAAGCATCGTTAAAAATATACATCACCATAACTATGACCGATGACATGCCGGAAGCTGCCCCCAACATCATAAGAATATTAGCGTCCCCTGCTTGATAACCACGACCACTGGCTTTATCTTTTTTATGCTCAGCAAGCTTTTGTACCTCAACCGTGCGCTTGGCAAACGACAGTGAAAGGAATAATGCCATAGCAAAAACCAGCAACCACGAAGATTGATAAACGCTAATAACATAAGCGCCAAAGGCCACTCTTAAAACAAATAATGCGGCGATTGTTACGACATCTACAATGGCTTGTTTTTTAAGAAAGAAAGAATATAGCAAAGTTGTTATCAGATATAAGAGCATTAATAATTGCGCCATTATGGGTAAGAATAATGATAAAGCAAAAGCTATTATAAAAGCCATGAACGCTAAAATAATGCCGAAGGACAATGATAGATTACCTGAGGCTAAAGGGCGAAAACGCTTTGACCAATGTGCTCTATCGTCTTCTAAGTCCCACAAATCATTTATAACATAGGTTGCAGAAGCAAGCATTGAGAGAGCAAAAAAGCCAATGATCGCTAGTAGCCAATTTGCTGGGCTAGTAAATGTACCACTAAGAAAAAGCGGAACAAATACTAATACATTTTTTGCCCATTGATGAACACGCAAGGCTTTTCTTATGGTTTTAAATGTTGAATATTGCTTGTCTATTATAATGTCTGGCGTTCTGTCTTGTTTGATTTTTGCAATAGTTGATTTTTTTGCCCTGACGCTAACAATGCCCTTAGCTTTTTCCCAAACAACTAAATCCGCCTTACTATCTCCAGCATAAATAAATCCATCAGGATATTGCTGCTGTAATTCATTCGCTTTATTGATTGCCTTGAGGTTTATCTTTTTATCTGTTGCATGAATATTTGAAATAAAGCTAAAGCGTTTGGCGATTTTTTTTGCAAAAGTAATATTTGAAGCGGTAGCTAAATGAACTTTTCGCCCCTTTTTAACTTCTAATTTTGCTAATTCTACTACTTCGTCATTTTGCGGATATAGATCAACATCATACTCAACTATCTGTTCTAATTCTTTTTTTAATCGTATTTTATCACCATTAAAATACCAACTCATGGCGTTAAATAATCGAAATGGATTTGATTTGACATAAGAAAACAGGCTCTCATAAAGAAAATCTGTCTTTAGCAAACATTCATCTAAATCAAGCACAAGTGGAATGTTCTTATCAAATCTATCAAGAGCAGATTTTTGATCTTTGTTCAATTTTTTTACTAAATTCTTGTCATTTGAGTTTGAGGAGAATTTGCTTTTAAGTTTTTCAATAAATTTCATTATATATCTTAGAATCTACCAAGTGAGTATATTAATTTTACCCATAAGATAGGCTTAGAATTACTTTTTTTTCATTAACATAAAAATGCCAAAAAAAAGGGTCGTCAAATGACGACCCAAAAGATATTTTATTGGAATAAGTTTAGCCAACTATCTCATCATCTGAAAAGAAAAATTTGATTTCTTCAGCAGCAGTTTCTGGCGCATCAGAGCCATGCACTGAATTTTCACCGATTGATAGCGCAAATTCTTTGCGGATTGTGCCTGCATCAGCTTCGCTAGGGTTCGTTGCGCCCATTACTTCACGGTTTTTAGCAATAGCATCTTCGCCCTCAAGCACTTGCACAACAACAGGCTCTGAAATCATAAAATCAACTAATTCACCAAAGAATGGGCGATCTTTATGCACGCCGTAAAAACCCTCCGCTTGCTCACGGCTCATGTGAATGCGCTTTGAAGCTACAATTCTAAGACCTGCATCTTCAAATTTAGCGATGATTTTGCCAGTTAAATTACGCTTTGTTGCGTCTGGTTTGATAATAGAAAAAGTACGTTGAACAGCCATAATTTAATCCTTAAGAGTTTTTGAAGTGATATTGTGCGCTTTTTAGCTCCAGTTTTAATTTCTTGCAATAGCTTTGTTGCATCAAAGCATAAATATGTCTAAACAGCATTTTCAATAAGGATTTTTTATGCTCTCAATTACTGACTTAACATTTAGATTTGACCAAAGATTATTGTTCGACAAAGCAAGCGTTAATCTGCCATCGGGTAGTAAAACAGGCTTTGTCGGCAAAAATGGCACTGGCAAAACTACCCTATTCAATCTTATCTTAAAAAAACTCGTACCCGATGATGGTGATATTTCTGTTTTTAAGCGAGCCAAAATTGGCACGGTAGCGCAAGAAGCGCCCGCAACTGAGCAATCTGTGCTTGAGGTGGTGCTAAATGCTGATATTGAACGCACTGCATTATTGGCGGAAGCTGAAACTGCAGCAGATGCGCATAGAATTTCTGAAATACATATGCGTTTAGCTGACATTGATGCCCATTCTGCCGAGGGGCGAGCTAGCAATATTTTACGTGGTCTTGGTTTTGAGCATGAAAGGCAAAATATCGCTTGCTCTGAACTTTCAGGGGGTTGGCGCATGAGGGTAGCGCTGGCTGGGGTGTTATTCTCGCAACCTGATTTATTATTGCTTGATGAGCCAACAAACTATCTTGATTTAGAGGGTACTTTATGGCTTGAAAATTATCTTGCCACCTACCCCTATACGGTTTTTATGATTTCCCACGATAGGGATTTGCTCAATAAATCTGTAAATTCCATCATTCATCTTGATAAGGGAAAACTCACTTTTTACAAAGGCAACTATGATATTTTTGAAAGAACTCGTTTAATGCAAATGGAGCTTTCAAATAAATCACGTGAGAAACAACTCAATAAAGCTGCCCACATGCAAAAATTTGTTGATCGCTTTCGCTATTCAGCAACAAAGGCAAAACAGGCGCAAGCTCGCTTAAAAATGATTGAAAAACTAAGGCCACCAGAAGCATTATTTGATGACAATGCCCTACCCTTTAAGTTTACTAATCCAAAAAAACAAATGGCAAACCCGATGCTGGACTTTGATAATGTATCGGTTGGTTATGATGGCACACCAGTTTTAAGCAATATGAATTTGCGTATCGATCCTGATGATAGAATTGGCTTATTGGGGGTAAACGGCAATGGTAAATCTACCTTTGCAAAACTTATTGCCAATGAACTTAAAGCAATGCAGGGGCAATTACGGCGTGGGCGAGGTCTCGAGATTGCCTTTTTTGCGCAACATCAAATGGATGTATTAAAACCAGAACAAACCCCTCTTGAGCATGTTGAACCCCTTATGCCCCATGATAGCGAGGCCAAACGGCGAGCCCGAGTGGCGCAAATGGGGCTTGGCATTGATAAGATGGGCACTATTGCCAAGAAGCTTTCGGGTGGTGAAAAAGCACGTCTCTTATTAGGGCTTATTACTTTTAAGGGGCCAGGCATGTTGATCCTTGATGAACCAACCAACCACCTTGATATTGATAGTCGTGATGCGCTTATTGCGGCACTAAATGAATATGAGGGTGCGGTTTTAATCATCTCGCATGATAGCCATCTTATAAAATCTACAGTTGACCAAATTTGGATTGCGCAAAATGGCACAATAGAAATTTATGATGATGATATTGATGCCTATAAGCAAAAATTACTTGGCCTTGCAACACGCTCAAAATCAAAATCTAATGGCAAAAATAATTCTAATGATAAAAAAGCACAACGGAAAATTGCAGCGCAAAAACGTGCATTGCTCTCTCCTTTGAAAAAAGAAATATCGCAAATTGAGCAAAAAACTGCACGTCTAAATATTGAGCTGGATAAAATTGAAACACAATTAGCAAATCCAGAGCTCTATAATGGTGAAGGCGAGCCAGAGAAAATCATAATACTTGGTTCTGATAAAGCAAAAATTGAAAAGAAGATCGAAAATAATGAGACGTTGTGGTTTGAAAAAACTAGTGAACTAGAAAAAGCACAAGCGGCACAATTAGATGAGTGAGAGCTATATGTTGAATTTCAGCATCTTTAGCTATAATGTTATTTGACATTGTTTGACTGCTAACCAATCAATAACTAATATAGTTTGAGTTGTAATTTTTGGATTAGTTATGCGCATATTTTTATTATTATTTTTTGCATTTTCTTTTAGCAGCCCCTCCTTTGCGCAAGCAGAGCAAAAAGACAGAACAAATGACTTTGTTTTCAATAATTCGCTTTTCATTCTCTATCATGAAATAGGCCATTTACTAATTTCTGAATTAGATATTCCAGTTTTGGGTCGTGAAGAAAATGTTGCAGATAATTTTGCAACCCTTGAACTACTAAAAATTGAAAGTGATGAAGCAAATAACATTCTTATTGATAGTGCTAATGGTTGGTTTTTATCAAGCATAGATCAAAATGATGATATAGTTTCGAGAGAAGCTTTTTATTCTGAGCATTCTCTTGATGTGCAAAGAGCGTTTCAAATAGTTTGCTTAATGGTTGGCAAAGACAGGGAGGTTTTTAAGCAAGTTGCTGTTAAAGTTGGGATAGATGAATTACGTCAAGAATCTTGTTATTATGATTATATCTTAGCGCAAGAAAGTTGGGAAAAAGTTCTAAAACCACACAAGAAGAGTGTCCCCTCTGATCTAAATATTAGGGCGTTTTATGATAGGGGCACAGGGTCGATTGCAATTAGGAAATTATTGCAGGAAAATAAATTACTAGAAAATGCAATGAACGGTGTTTTGCGGGAGTATAATTTTCCAAATAAATTTAATTTAAGAGCTAAAAATTGCGGCGAAGCAAATGCCTTTTATGATAGTTGGGTTTCTGAATTATTATTTTGTTATGAGTTAGCGGAATATTTTGATGCAATTTTCAACGAAGATAGTCTTGCTATAAAATTATCAGACCCCCTAAAAACACCACAAGATATTGAAAAGAATATTTCACAACCTAAAAAGAAAACAAGTGATGATATTAAAGACAATGACGATTAATAATAACCTAATCTCCAAGGGCGATTATTGCTTGAAATAGCAGGCCTGATAGTAAAACCCTGTTGCTTTTCATTCCAATAAAGCCATTGCGTGCCTTCATTTCGTATGTTTTCTATATCAATAACTTGCGTTATTTCTTTACAATAATTTGGAGCCTTTAATCGAGTAATTACTAAATCAGCAATAGCGCAATCCTCAATGAATGCTCTTCTTGTTTGCTTAATTAATGAGATTGCAAACCCAGCTGGGCTATTATAAAAACACGCTATTTCATCGCATAATGCACCATCTAATTTTGCTGCAATTTTTTCTTGATAAGTATCTTGCCAAGCATTGGTTGTAAAAGAATTTAACCTACCCGCAATTAGCCCTAAACCATATTCTTTATTGCCTAAATCATTACCTCTAATGGCAACGGCCTTTGTTGAAGCAGAAACTAAAACATCTGGTTGCCTATCTAAAGCAAAAATGAATATTAAAGGCAAAGCTAATATTGGGCCTAAAAATTTTAATTTGCCAATAAAAAAAGCAAACCAAGCAAAGGCGACTAGGCCTATAATTAATGATATAGGCAACAAGATAAAATTCACACCAAGTCCCTCGCTTAAATTGGCAACTCTTTGCGCAATATTTAATATTAGATTTATTGCCCAGCCCATAACATTTAATAGCGGCGCTTCTAGCCCTAGCGGCATAAGCAAAACTGCAATAAAGGCGGCAGGCAAAACAAAAAAAGTTAAAATTGGTAGAGCAGCTAAATTCCCTAAAACACCAAGAGGTGCAATTTGTTGAAAATGAAAGGCGGCAAAAATTGCGGTAGCTAGTCCTGCAATTATGCTTGTTGATGCAAGGGCTAGAAAGAACTGCAATACGCTTGAAGCAAAACCAAGTCTGTTGCTGACTTTTTGCCTTAAGACTTCATAAGTTGCAATTAAAGCTACAACTGCCGCAAATGACAGCTGGAAGCTTGGTAAAAATATAGCGCTCGGGTCAAGTATAATAACAAATAATGCGGCAAAGGCAACATTTCTCATTGTTAAAGCCTTGCGTCCGACAATTACCGCTCCAAATATCAATATTAACATAATTGTTGCTCGAACCGCAGAAACGCTTGCCCCTGATAGCCCAAGATATATTAATGCCGCTAAGATACCTACTATGGCACTTATTTTTTTAACTGCAAATCGCTGAGTAAATGAATATGAAAGCGACAGAGCAATTCGAACAAAAGCAAAAACCCCACCCGCAACTAATGATAGATGAAGCCCAGAAATAGCCAGCATGTGTGCTAGACCTGCTGTTGCCATTTTTGTGCGTACCTCATCTTTTATATTACTTTGATCGCCAACAATAAGCGCTAAGGCAATGCCTTTTGCTGGATCTTGCAATACTGAACTTATCCTTTTACCGATATTAAAGCGGGATTGATCAATGAAAGCCTTAAAAGAAAAATCACTTTGTTTTGTTATAATTTTTGGAGCGTTTGTGGTGCTAGCAAATGCTCCAATCCCAACAAAATAAGATTGAAATTGTGAATCATAACCACCGACGGTAACAGGGCTAGGCACTGGCGCAAATCGCATTTTTCCTTCAATAATATCTCCGGCCTCTAAAAGAGGTCCTTTGCGAATAAATAATCTCGCACTTCTAATTGGTAAGTCACGTGAACTCTCTAGGGCATTGATATTTGAAACTATAATTCTTTGTCCATCATCTCTTAGTGAAAGCACTTTTATTACTTTTACTTGATAAGTGCCAAATGAGGGATATTTGAGCATTTGTGTACCAAATATCTGAGCGTGAATTGGTAATAAAATAAAGCCAACCCAGATAGAGAAAATCAAAATTGAAGAGACATTCAAATTGCCCTTTATCATTTGCCAAACTAATAATGATAGCAATATTAAACCAGCTAAAATTACAATGAACCAACTTGGCTCAAACGATAAGATACTATAAATAATTATTCCAAAGATCATCATAAAAATCATTAGAATGAATAATCTTTTTTGATAAATTGCCTCATTAAATTTATTAATTAAATTTACAATCTGGCTCTCAATTTTCTCCAATTTCCCCCCAATGAATTTGGCTCTATCTTCTTAAATCTTGTTTTAACTTTTGGATTTGTTCCTTGCGCTAAGATTTGCCTATGCTACACAGCATTAAGAAAAACACAATCAGCATTATGAAAGTTAAGAGATAAATGCCAAGACAAATAATTACTAGATTTGCCCCCTCGCCCACTGGTTATTTACATATTGGTGGAGCTAGAACTGCTTTGTTTAATTGGGTCTATGCCAAAAAAAATAATGGTAAAATGCTTTTAAGAGTAGAAGATACAGATCAGAAACGATCAACCGATGCTGCTAAAGAAGCCATTCTTGATGGCTTAAGCTGGCTTGGCATAGATTGGGACGATGAGCCAGTTTCACAAATTGCAAACGCTGAACGCCACAAGGAAATAGCTGAGCAATTAGTTGAAAATAACCTTGCTTATAAATGTTATTGCTCATCAGAAGAATTAGTCAAAATGCGTGAGGAAGCAAAGGCAAAAGGATTGGCATCAAAATATAGTGGTAAGTGTCGTGATTTGAGCGATGCTAGCGTGCCAGCAGGTATAGAGCCAGTAATCCGCCTAAAAATAGAGCCCTCAAAAGAAATAATTGTCAAAGATCATGTGCAAGGCGATGTGAAATTTAACAGTGATAATTTTGATGATTTTATTATCCTGCGCTCAAATGGAACTCCGACCTATATGTTAGCCGTTGTGGTTGATGATCATGATATGGGCATTACGCATATTATTCGTGGTGATGATCATTTAACAAATGCGGCTCGCCAAATTATGATATATAATGCGCTAGGTTGGGACGTTCCTGAAATGGCGCATATCCCGCTAATTCATGGAGCAGACGGCGCAAAACTATCTAAGAGGCACGGAGCGCTTGGAGTAGATGCTTATAGAAAAATGGGATATTTGCCTAAAGCCATACGCAATTATTTGGCGCGCTTGGGCTGGTCTCATGGGAACGATGAGATATTTTCAACAGAGCAAATGATTAATTGGTTTGAACTTGATGATCTAAATAAAGGCGCTTCAAGGTTTGATTTTGTAAAGTTGGCAAACCTAAATGCTCATTATATTAAGCAAAGCGATGAAAAAGAGCTGTTTGAAATAATGATATCTTTGTGCAAGGAATTAGACAAAGCTTTTGACGAAAAAGGTCTAGCGGCTAATAAGCAAACCATCCTTAGTGCCCTTAAAGAGTTAAAACCAAGAGCAAAAACAATTTTAGATCTAATTGAGTTAGCAAGATTTATCTATGCCATTCGCCCTTTGCAATTAGATGAAAAAGCCAACAACATCTTAACAGATGAGAATAAAATAATGATTGGCAAAATTATTACAAAATTGAATGATTTAACGAATTGGTCGCTTGAGGAAATCAAAAACCAGATTAAAGAATTTGCTGATGAAAACGATCAAAAGCTAGGCAAAGTTGCCCAACCACTAAGATCTGCCTTAACTGGGACAACCGCCTCTCCTTCTATTTTTGATGTTATGGTATTAATTGGTAAAGACGAATCACTTAATAGATTAAAAGATCAAGCAATATTTAAGTAAAACTGCTTAGTTTAGTGCATGCTGGTTGCATAAGTGCCATAAATCTAATACCAAGAGCGCAACGAATGATTCATTCATTAAAATAAGCTAGTGGATATTAAAAATCTTATTCATCGGTTAGCCAACTCTCTGGCAATTTCAATTATTAAGGGGAACTCAATGACAAAACAAAAAGCAAAATTAACGATTGGTGATAAGGTATTTGAATTCCCAATTCTTGATGGAACTGTCGGCCCCTCAGTCATTGATATCCGCTCGCTATATGCTCAAACAGGTTTGTTTACTTACGATCCCGGTTTCACCTCTACCGCCGCTTGCGATAGCTCAATTACTTATATTGATGGTGATAAGGGTGAATTATTATATCGTGGATATCCAATTGATCAATTAGCAGATGATAGTCATTTTCTTGAAGTTTGCTTTTTGCTTCTTTATGGCAATCTGCCAAACGCCTCAGAACTTGAAGAATTTGAAACTCGGGTAACACGCCACACGATGATGCATGAGCAAATGCACCAGCTTTATCACGGCTTTAGACGTGATGCGCACCCTATGGCTATTGTTTGTGGTGTGGTTGGGGCAATGGCAGCTTTTTATCATGATAGCACAGATATAAGCGATCCCGAACAACGTGAAATTGCTTCAATTCGTATGATAGCGAAAATGCCAACTATTGCAGCAAATGCCTATAAATATTCTATTGGTCAACCATTTGTCTATCCACGAAACGATCTTAATTATGCTGAGAATTTCTTGCATATGTGTTTTTCTGTGCCTACTGAAGATTATAAAATTGATCCAATTCTATCAAAAGCTATGGATAGGATTTTCACTCTTCATGCAGATCACGAACAAAATGCCTCAACCTCAACTGTTAGGCTTGCGGGCTCTTCTGACGCTAATCCATTTGCTTGTATTGCTGCAGGTGTTGCTTGTCTTTGGGGCCCGGCGCATGGTGGTGCTAATGAGGCAGCGCTTAATATGTTACGTGAGATTGGCACTGTAGATAATATACCAGAATATGTTGCACGAGCTAAAGATAAAAACGATCCATTTCGTTTGATGGGTTTTGGTCATAGGGTTTATAAGTCTTACGATCCACGTGCTAAAGTTATGCAAGAATCAGCGAAAGAAGTGCTTGAACTTATGGGGGTTAGCAATAATCCAACATTGCAAGTAGCTCGTGAGTTAGAAAAAATCGCCCTAGAAGATCCTTATTTTGTTGAGCGCAAACTCTATCCAAATGTTGATTTTTATTCAGGGATAATTTTGAATGCAATTGGATTTCCAACGTCTATGTTTACAGCTATTTTTGCACTATCACGTACAGTTGGCTGGATTGCACAATGGAAAGAAATGATTGGCGACAAACAAAAGAAAATTGGTCGCCCACGTCAACTTTATGATGGATCGACCTATCGTGATTATGTTGCGATTGATAAGCGCTAAATTTTACAAATGAGAAATTACTCTTGAAGCTGGATCTTGTTTTTTTGAAGCCTGTCCAGTTTGCAAGATAGTGGTCATTTTTTGAAATGATTGTTTTTGTAAATCTCTTGCATTATCGTTGACCAGTAATTCTTTGGCAAACTTATAAAGATTATCTGTTAGATTATTATCTGGAAAGACTTCTGGAATTACTTCTTTATCTAATAGGATATTTGGCAAGCTGACTAATGGCATGCCAGCCTTTTTGAAATGGCGCATTTGCATGTTATCAGGAATATATGTTCCAACCATTGCAATGCCCTCTAATGCTAACTCAAGAGTAATTGTGCCGCTACTAACTATTGCAAATTTAGTTTTATTTAGTGCATCTTGGCGTTCTGTACTATCAGAAATCACTTTGATTGATATGTCCAAGCCGCTTACTTGCCTTTTTATCTCATCTTCAAGATGTGGCAAAGTTGGTAAAACAAATTCTTCTATGCTTGTTTCATTTTTTAGTCTTTGCAAGATTTGCAAAAATACTGGTAAGTGACGGCGGATTTCACCTTTTCTTGATCCCGGATATATTGCAATTATGCTTTTTTCCTTTGTTTCTTTGGCATTATCCTGTTTCAATTTTTGCAACAAAGGATGCCCAACATAAGAAGTTTTAGGCCCCCTTAAGTTTTTCATAACTTCTACCTCAAATGGAAATATCGCTAATATTTCATCAAACACTTTTTCAAGCTTTATCGCACGTTCTGGCTTCCACGCCCAAACAGCTGGAGCGACATAAAGTAATATTGGCTTTGAGTAGTTCCTCTTTCTTAATTGCTTTGCGACTAAATAGGAGAACTCTTGCGAATCTATCAAAACAACTACATCTGGCGAGCTTTTAATTATGAAATTAACAACTTGCCTTATGCGCCACAATAATTTTGGAAGTCTTTTTATTACATCAGCAAAACCCATTACTGAAATGTCACTCATTGGAAATATAGAATTAAGTCCAACTTGGCGCATATTTGAGCCACCAACACCATAGATTTTGAATTTTGAAAGCCTTTGTAAAGAGCGAATTAAATCTGTTCCAATATTATCCCCTGAAGGCTCACCAGCTAGAATAAATATTGATTTACTATCTTCTTTTATCACCCTATTTTGCCAATTCTAATATATTTTTATTGGCCATTATTGCCATTACGGGGCAAGCAAATTGCTCGCTCGGCCGAACTTATAAACTCAGCAACTTCACGAACAAGATCTGATCCAGAAAAAAGACTTTTTGCGTCATCAACCCTTTCCCGTAAAGTCCCCTCAGATGAAGAAAACATACGATAAGCTGCTCTAAGAGTATGAATTTCATCACGATTAAAACCACGACGTTTCAATCCAACAATATTGAGCCCAGAAAGTTTGGCTCGATTACCCATTGCCATACCATATGGAATAACATCTGAATCAACCATTGAATGAGCGCCAATAAATGCGTGTGATCCAATTCTTACAAATTGATGCACAACCACCATGCCACCAATAGTAACAAAATCTCCTGTTACGCAATGCCCTGCTAGACCACTAAGATTTGCCATAATTACATTATTTCCAACTATGCAATCATGAGCTACGTGCGTGCCTGCCATTAACAAGCAATTATCACCAACTTGTGTCAATAATCCACCGCCCTCCGTCCCTGGATTAAGGGTAGCATTTTCTCGAATTGTACAATTATCGCCAATTATAAGGCGGCTTGGTTCACCATGATATTTAAGGTCTTGAGGTTGATGTCCAACGCTCGCAAAAGGAAAAATTTTACTCTTTGAGCCAATTTCTGTATTTCCTGCTATGCTAACATGAGAAACAATCTCCACGTGATCTTTGAGAGTAACCTCACTACCAATTACACAATATGGACCAATTTGAACACCAACGCCTAGTTGAGCACCTGCTTCAACTATGGCAGTTGGGTGAATTACTGTACTGTCTAATTGCTTACTCATAGATCACTTAAATTCCCTAACTATTTAGCTTCCCTCATCATGGCGCCAACTTCAGCCTCAGCAACCACAACTCCATCAACTTTAGCTATTGCTAAATAACGCCCAATCGGGCCACGCCTTTTCAATAATTTAAGATGATATTCTAACTTATCACCAGGGACAACTGGTTTGCGAAATTTGGCTTTATCAATGGTTAGCATATAAACATCAAATTTTTTGCCCGAACCTCTTTCTTCAGCAATAACAATCGCTCCAGCAGTTTGTGCCATTCCCTCAATGATTAAAACACCAGGAAATATAGGCTCTCCTGGGAAATGCCCCTGAAAAACAGGCTCATTAAAAGTAATATTCTTGATACCAATGGCAGATTTATGACCATCGATTTCTATAATTTTATCTAACATAAGGAATGGATAGCGTTGTGGAAGGCAATCCATTATTTCAGATAGGTTCAAACAGGTTTTTTCACTCATTGTTAAATCTTCTCATCTTTATTTTTTCACCAAGCTTTTAAAGGCAGCTAATTCTTTCCAAAAGGTCTTCGTGTCTTGAGCGGGAGCGCCAATTATCCTAGATCCTTGCGGCCAGTCTTTGGTAACGGCTGCTCGCCCGTGTATAATAGAATTAGCCCCAACACTTAAATGTCCAGCAGATCCAACACCGCCTCCTAAAAGGCAATTATCACCTATATTAGTTGTTCCCGCAAGCCCCGTGGTCGCCGCAATAAGGCAATATCTACCAATATTACAATTATGACCAATCTGCACTAAATTATCTATTTTTGTCCCCTCACCAATGGTAGTATCCCCAAGTGCTCCTCTATCAATAGTCGAATTTGCACCAATTTCAACCTTATCTTGAATAATCACCCTACCTAATTGTGGAATTTTAATATTAGATTTTGCAATATCAAGCCAGCCAAACCCCTCAGTGCCAATTCTTGCGCCAGAATGAATAATAACTTCATCGCCAATATGCGAGCAAATAATCGAAGAATTTGCTTCAATTACGCAATTTCTCCCTATTGTTACTCCATCACCTATTGTTACATTAGCCCCCAAAAATGTCCCGCCACCTATTTCAACATTATCGCCTAAAACTACCCCGTGTGATAGAAACACATCTTTTTCTAGGCTTTGCTTAGGTTTAATTTGACTTCTTAATATTTTGTTCTTTGCTCCTTGCGGATATAGTTCTTCTAATATCTTGGTAAAAACTAAGTGCGGGTCTTTTGCTAAAATTGCTAAAGTGCCATTTGGAACAGCATCAAGAATAGATTTATGAACAATAACACAACCAGCACTAGTTTTTGATAAGGGGTCAAGATATTTTCTATTTGCTGCTAACGAAATTTCATTGGGTTTTGCATTTTGCAGTTCGTTAGCACCTGAAATTATCTGCTCTTTATCATTACCGCCTGTAGCAAGTTCTTTAAATCCTACTTTATAAAGCAGGTTTTTAATTGATATTTCACCACTAAAGGCATGAAAGCGTAAATCAACCATTTTTCACCTAAAAAAATACCGCAACGCACAAACGTTGCGGTATTTATATAAAGCCATAATACAAAGCCTAAAGCAATGTTCTCATTGTTAATTGGAATACTTGTGTGCTGTCTGCTGCATCTTGTTGTAATACGTGAGCAAAATCACCACGAAGTGGGCCAAACGGTGAATCCCAAATAATTGATGCACCAATAGATGAACGTAGCAGCTGAGTTGTTCCAGCAGTTGCTGGTACGATAATTGATTCAGGACCAACATATCCAGCATCCGCCCAAATAGCACCCTTTAAACCGTATGATTCTGGTAATACTGGAATTGGGAATTCAATTTCTGCTGAAAGTCCAGCATACCAAGTTGCACCAAGTCCTTCACCAGAAGCTAAGCGAGGCCCCATACCACCACCTGTAAAGCCACGAACTAATTGTGGTCCTAAAATAAATGTCTCTGTTGGATGCACACCAGAACCACTAAGATCACCGATAACCCCAGCCTGACCTTTTACAGAAGCTATAAAGCCACTATCTTCAACTATTGGAAGGAAATAGCGCGCTTTTATATCTGTTTTAATATAATTATTATCAAAACCCACATATTGCTGAGTAAGGCTAGCATAAAGACCATTAGTTGGGTTTCTGATATCATCTAACCCGTTATATGTAAGCGAATATCCAACAAATGCTTTAGTTCGTATAGCACCATCCACAATTCCAGTGGCTGTAAGTGGTGCATCCGCATCAAAGAATGTTTTAGTCTCAAAGCCAACAAAAACAGATGTACTTAATTCGTTAGTAATTGGCATACCAAAGTTAAATTGACCACCTGTTGCGTCCGATCCATAAAAGCTTGAAGCGGTTTCTTCTGTTATCTTTTTATAAAGATCAATACCTGCAGAAATTTTTAGCCCCATAAAGCGTGGCTCAGTAAATGAGAATTGATAAGTTTGCCCACCTTGAGTAGCACCAATTGCAACCTTAAGATATTGTCCACGACCTAAGAAGTTATTTTCTGTAAGAGAAATTTCACCAAGCACGCCCTCTGTTGAAGAATAACCTGCAGTGAAACCATAATCACCCGTAGATTTTTCTTCTACAGCAATATTGATAACCACTTTATCTGACGCACTACCTTGCTCAGATGTAACATTAACCACTGAGAAGAAACCAAGATTTTCAATATTCTCTTTTGCTCTAGTGACTATTGAGCGATTAAACGGATCGCCTTCTGCAAAACCTAATTCACGACGAATAACAAAATCTCTGGTTTTTTCGTTGCCATAAATATTAACACGCTCAACATAGATCCTAGCACCCTCATCAACCAGATAAGTAATGGAGAATGATCTATTAGCTACATCACGATCAATACGCGGGCGCACATCAGCAAAAGCATAACCCTGAGCGGTTGCTCTAAAAGCCATATCTTGTGCAGTTTTTGTAAGTTTTTTAACTGAATAACGATTACCCTCATTTGTAGAGATTGCTTGTTTAAGCACCTCAACATCTAATCTGGGGATGCTAGTTTCTATCGAAATATTGCCAAACTCATAATATTCACCTTCATTAATAGTGAAATTAATGAAATACGCTCTGCGTGAAGCATCATATTCTGCAACCGCTGAGAGAACTTGCGCATCAGGATAACCACGATTGGCATAATAATTTCTGATTAACTCGCTATCATAGGCTAATTTATCTTGATCATAACTGTCGTCTTTTGTAAGCCAACTTAATAGATGAGTTTCTTTTGTCATAATGGCATCTTTTAATTGGTTTGCGCCAATAGAATTATTGCCAGTAAAATTAATGCCGCCAATGCCTGAACGATCACCTTCATTAATAATAAAAGTTACAACAATACGACCATTATCTAAGGCTTGTTTGTTGGCGCTAACATTAGCATCAGTATAACCAGCCCCATCATAGGCTAAAGAAATTGAGCGGATATCAACATTAAGACGCTCATCAGAAAAAACACCAAATGAGGCTAAATCTATCATACTTATTAGTTGGGCATCAGAAAAACGCTGATTACCTTCAAATAAAACAGATGCAACTAGCTGTCCTTGATTGTTAGGATTAGCCTGCGCCTGCATTGTAAGCAGTGGCGCACTTATTATCAAAGATAGCGCCAATAAAAAGCTGCGAATAAATTTAAATCTAAAAATCATAATATTGGTTGCCCTTAATATTGGTTACCTAAAACATAGCTGGTTTTATCAGTATAATCTCTAAAAACATGTACCTACAAATAATCCGCTCATAAACACACGATTCTACACTAATGTTATTCTATCTATTGTTTTAATGGTTTTTTACCTTAGCGCAAGGCTTAACCACCTATTTAGTTACTAAAATATTGGTATGTGTGTAATTTTTGCCACACTTTGATACATTTTTTAAACGACTCAAAAGATATCGTTAATAATAGTAAATAACATTAACGAAAAGATAAGAAATGCGCCAATTCTGAAGCCAAAATCTTGAATTTTCTGGCTAAGGGGTTTTCCACGTATTGCTTCATAAAAATAATAGCTCAAATGACCGCCATCAAGCATCGGAATTGGTAACAGATTAAATATGCCAATATTTAGCGATAATAGAGCCATTAAATTTATCAGAGCAATAATTCCGAGCGTTGCCACCTCGCCAGAAACTTTAGCAATTTTAACAGGCCCGCCTAATTGTTCCAAATCCCCTCGCCCGACAAAAAAATCTCCAATAAAGGCTGCAGTTCTATCAATAATGAACCACATCTCCTCAAAGGTCATGCCAACAGCTTCCACCATTGTTGGCTTATAGAGCTTATATTCTTCTGGCTGAATTGAGCGCCTAACACCAATACGTCCAATTTTAATATTATTACCAAACCTATCCGTTATTTGCTCGGCTTTTGGGGTAATAGTAAAACTAAATTCTTGGCCTAAGCGATCAACTATAATTGATACAGGCCTATCTGGAGAGGTCGAGATTAAGCGTTGCACATCATTAAAGCCACGCACTTGATAACCATCAATAGATAATACCTCATCACCTGCTTTTAGGCCTGCAGATTGCGCAACTGTACCTGGAATGATTTCATCAAAAGTTGCTGGTGCATAATAGCGGCCATATCCAAGCAAAAGCGCATATAGAATAAGAAATGTGAAAATGATATTAGCGATAGGCCCCGCGCTTACAACAGCTATTCGTTGCCAAACGTTTTTATTGGCGAATAGTCTTGGGGCAACTTCTTTTGGGAATTTTTTTAATGCCTCATTATCAGGTACGCTTGCAACATTCATATCGCCTAAAAACTGCACATATCCACCAAGAGGAATTACACAAAGCTTCCATCTAGTGCCAGCTTTATCCGTAAAGCCAATTAGCTCTTTACCAAAACCTACTGAAAAAGTTTTAATTGCAATATTATTCCATCTTGCAACTAGATAGTGACCCATCTCGTGAATAAAAACTATAATAGTTAAAACCACTAAAAACGGCACAACATAAGAAAGCAACCAGATAATGAAATCCATAAAAAACCCTTAAAATTACACTCAAATTACCAAATTAAAAAACCAATAGTAATATGCTCTAACTCACCCGAATTCAAAAAGCCTATTATAAATAGCACTAATGAAGCTAAAGTTAGGCTATCGAGCCTGTCTAATAATCCGCCATGACCAGGAATAAGATCGCTACTATCTTTAATCTTAAATCGACGTTTAATAGCACTTTCAAGCAAATCACCCAATTGTCCAGAAAGACTTAAAACCCCCGCTAATAAAAGCCCTATCCACCAAGCGGAAGGAACTGCGATTAACCAAACAAGCGAGCCACTAAGTGCTCCAACTATTAGGCCTCCAAGTGCGCCTGACCAAGTTTTTGAAGGTGAAATATCTGGGGATAATTTTGCGCCCCCAATATAACGACCAGCAAAAAAAGCACCTGTATCTGTCATCCAAACACTAGTTGCCAAAAACACACCAGCAACAATTCCTAAAGATATATTTGTTCTAATGGATAGAATTGCAATTATTACTGCACCAAAATAAACTAGGCCTGCAATGCGCCATAATAATAATGACAAGCTTAACTTAGCAAAAACATGGGTTAATATAGCAAAAATGATTGCGGTAATTATAATTATACTTACACCAACAATCCCTGAAACTGGAAAAGCAATGGCGCTTAGGGCAATAAAACCAACTAATACGTAGCCATATTTAGCAAGTTTGCCAACGCCAAGCATTATTTCCCATTCACGATAGACACCAGCAAATACTAACCCCACTAATGCAGCAAACCAAACATCACCTAAATAAAGCAAAAGGGCGGTCAATGGTAAAAGAACCATAGCAGAAAGCAGGCGAGGCCCTAAATCAGCCCAGCGGCTCTTTTTTGTTTCTGTGTCAGCTTGTTTCATAAATCTAAACCTTAAACCCCACCAAAACGTCTTTGGCGTAAAGAAAATTCTTGCAACACCTTTATAAAGGTTTTTTCATTAAAGTCAGGCCACAAATCATCAATAAACATTAATTCTGAATATGCGGATTGCCAAAGAAGGAAATTTGAAAATCTTATTTCCCCGCTAGTACGTAATATTAAATCAGGGTCAGGGATATTTGGCAAATAAAGAGAATTAGATATCATATCCTCATCAATATCGTTAATCGAAATATCGCCATTTTGAATGTTTTGTGCAATTTTCTTAAAAGCTGAGGTAATCTCTCCCCTTCCCCCATAATTAAAAGCAATTATTAGCTCTAACCCTGTGTTATCCTTCGTAGTTTTTTCAGCCTTTTCTATCAAATTCAATATGGGTCTATCTAAAGTGTCACGTTCGCCTATGATTTTGATTTTCACATTATTTTTATTGAGCTTTTCTAGATCAGAAGTTACATAATGACGCATCAGGCGTAAAATAAAATTCACTTCATCTTTTGGCCTTGACCAATTTTCAGAACTAAAGCTAAATATTGTGAGGTATTTTATTTCATAGGAAATACAATATTCAACCAGTTTTTTAAGAGCTTGTGTACCTGCTTTATGCCCAGCGGTGCGCGCCATACCACGAAGCTTAGCCCAACGACCATTGCCATCCATTGTAACAGCTAAGTGAGTTGGGATTTTTAATTCAGGAACATTATTTTTGTTGGACAATATTTCTCTCCAGCAAAACCATCAAACAACTATAGTATTTAGCATTTTCAATGCTAAATACTATAATCGCACGAAGCGATAGCAAGTGCGGTGCGCGGCGAAGCCAGCGCAATTCAATTAGATAATTGAATTTAGAAAACACTATAATGTTAAACCTGCATAATTTCTTGTTCTTTATTAGCTAAAATACTATCAATTTGAGCAATGGCTTCATCGGTAGTTTTTTGCACTTTATCAGAGTTTGAGCGGCTTTCATCTTGCCCCATACCGCCATTCTTTTCTAAAGCTTTAAGCTCGTCCATTCCATCTCGACGAATATGACGCACTGCAACCCTGCCTTGTTCCGCATAAGTATGAGCAACTTTTGATAGTTCCTTGCGTCTTTCCTCGTTAAGTTCGGGGATTGGAACACGAATAACAGCGCCCTCAGCAATAGGATTTAACCCCAAGCCGCTCTCACGAATTGCTTTATCAACAGCGCCTGCCATAGATTGATCCCAAACCTGAACACTTAACATTCTTGATTCTGGAACTGAAACAGTTGCCACTTGGTTTAGCGGCATTTGCGAGCCATAGGCTTCAACTGTTACGGGCTCTAACATGCTAGCGCTAGCACGCCCAGTTCTTAAACCTGCTAACTCATCTTTTAACGATGCAACAGATTTATCCATTCTTTGTTTGAGTGAATTAATTGAAAAATCACCAGCCATTATCGTCCCTCACTTATTAGCACTAGAATCAGTACATATAATTATGTCTTTAGCCAACATAAGTGCTTTTTGCACTTCCATCAAGCACGCCTTTTAGACCTGCCTCATCTGCCAATGAATATACTATTATTGGTAATTTATTATCTCGTGCAAGCGCAAAGGCTGCGGTGTCCATAACTCGTAAATTACGCTTAATTACTTCATCATAGCTAATCGTAGAATATCGTGTGGCATTGGGGTTAGTTTTTGGATCGTCAGAATAAACACCATCAACATTTGTGCCCTTTAGCAAAACATCACAGCGTAATTCTATTGCTTTAAGAGCGGCTGCCGTATCTGTTGTAAAAAAAGGATTTCCTGTGCCACCAGCACAAATAACAATCGATCCTGATTTAATTGCGCTAATAGCTGCTCTTTGAGTAAAAGTATCTGCGATTGATGGCATTGTAACAGATGAAAAAACGTGTGAATTGCCGCCCTTGCGCCGAATAGCATCACCAAGCGCAATAGCATTTATTACGGTGCTTAACATGCCCATATGATCGCCAGTTACACGATCTCCACCTTTAGCCGCAACCGACATTCCACGAAAAATATTTCCGCCGCCAATAACCACACCAATTTCAACACCAGATTGCGCTAAAGAAATAATTTGAACTGCTACCATATCAAGAAATTTAGGATCAATACCGCTAGGGTTGCCCCCAGCAAGAGCTTCTCCAGAGACTTTTAGAAGAACTCGTTTATACTTCGCTCTTTTTGTCATAAAAAACCCCTTAAATCATTTCAAGTTTTATTAGCGTCTTTATTTCCCTGCTACTGCTGCAACTTCCGCTGCAAAATCTTCTTCTTTTTTCTCAATACCTTCACCAAGCGCAAAGCGAGTAAAGCCTGTTAATTTAATTGGTGCGCCAACTGTTTTTTCAGCTAATTCGATTGCTTTTTCAACAGTATTTTCACCGTCAACAACAAATATTTGAGATAACAGACAAACTTCTTTATAATATTTACGAAGACGCCCTTCTACCATTTTTTCAGCAATTTCAGCAGGTTTACCAGATTCAATCGCTTGCTCCTTAAAAACCGCTTTCTCACGCGCCACTAAATCTTGATCAAGCTCATCTGGCGAAATAGCAAGAGGTGCAATAGCTGCGATATGCATAGCAATTTGACGACCAAGATTATCTAGTGCTTCTTTATCACCCTGTGATTCAAGAGCAACCAAAACACCAATTCTACCCAAGCCCGAAACAATCGGCGTGTGCATATATGAGCTAACAACACCACTTGAAACTGAAAGCTTAGCTGAGCGTCTAAAATTCATATTCTCGCCAATTTTTGCAACCGCTTCAGTAATTTCTTCATTTACAGAATTGCTGCTATTGGGATATGATGCATTTCCTAACTTCTCAAAATCACCATCATTTTCTAGTGCCAAATTAGCAATAGTTGATACTATTGATTGAAATTGCTCATTGCGTGCAACAAAATCTGTTTCAGAATTTACTTCAACAACCGCCGCACTATTGCCACTGCTTGCCACACCGATTAGTCCTTCTGAGGCCACTCGGCTGGCTTTTTTTGCGGCTTTTGCGAGGCCACGAGTTCTTAGCCAATCAACTGCGCCATCAATATCGCCATTAGTTTCTTGAAGTGCTTTTTTACAATCCATCATGCCTACGCCTGTGATTTCACGTAATTCTTTTACTTGTGCTGCAGTAACTGCCATCTAATTATACCTTATTTTACAACCCAATGAGGGTTTAAATCATATTTCAAACTTTTAAGCAGATGATTTAGGATTTTGCTAATTCTGCTGCTTGTTTTAGCCAATCATCACGATCAATACGCCCCTTAAAGCTAAGTGCGTCATCAACTTTGGCGATATCTTCTTTGGTAAAAGCTGCAACTTGTGCAAATGTTGTTATACCAAGCGCATTGAGCTTTTTCTCAAGAACAGGGCCAACACCACTGATTTTCTTAAGATCGTCAGCATCTCCATCAGGCGCCGAAAACAAAGCAGTTGCAGTATCTGCCGCTTCTTCTTCTTTTGCCTTTGGTTCTTCTTTTACTTCTGCTTTTTTATCTTCTTGAACTGGCTTTTCTTCAACCTGTGCAGTCTCAGCTTGCAATGCAGGTTCTTCTAAAACCTCTTCACTAGCACCTAAATCAACACCTTGTGCAGTTGAAGAGCGTGATATGCCATCAATACAAGCTTTAGCAATTAAATCACAATATAACTCAATAGCACGACTTGCATCGTCGTTTCCGGGAAAAGGGAAATCAGCGTCTTTTGGATTACAATTAGAATCAATAACAGCTACCACTGGAATGCCTAAACGACGAGCTTCTTTGATTGCAATAGATTCTTTATTAGTATCGATAACAAACATTAAGCTTGGTACATTGCCCATGTTTTTAATGCCACCTAGATCTCTTTCAAGGCGAGTTTGCTCTCTAGAAAATTGCAAAAGTTCTTTTTTGGTAAGACCGCTACTGTCAATTTCTTCAAGCTCACGAAGGCGAGTGATTGATTTTGAAATTGTTTGCCAGTTGGTCAACATGCCACCAAGCCAGCGTGAATTTACATAATATTGCGCACAACTAGTCGCAGCTTCTGCAATGATAGGTGCAGCTTGGCGTTTTGTGCCAACAAATAGAACACGACCACCCTCAGCAACAGTATCTGAAACAAGTTGCAGTGCTTGATAGAGCATGGGAACTGTTTGACTTAGATCTAAAATATGGATGTCGTTGCGAACACCAAAAATGAACTTTTCCATTTTTGGATTCCAGCGATGTTTTTGGTGACCGAAATGAACACCTGCTTCAAGTAATTGAGCCATAGAAAAATTGGGCAATGCCATTGGGCATACTCCTTTGTTTACCGGTTAAACCTTAGCAAAAGCAATGCAACATATTGTCACCGGATGGTTATAGATTAATCTAAAACCTAACTTTTGCCTGTGTGATAGGCGGGTCATAGACTAAAAGCTTAAATTGCGCAACCATTTATTTGTAGCTTTTATCTAATATTAGTTGTGAATTAAGGCCCTAATTCAACTGCACATCAACAACGCCCTCAAGCGCCTTGATACCACCAGCTAGTTGTTTAGTTATTTGATAATTTCCAGGTAATGATAAAACATATTCCCGCTCACCCCTATCACGAATGATAACAAAATTAACAGAACCAGAACCACCTATCTTGAGCTGTTGTTTTATTGCGCTGAGACATTTCTTATCATCAGTAAAAATTGTCATCTTTTGTTCTATTTTATCAATTTCATTAGAAATTTCTTTGGCGTTTAATAGGCGTAAACTATTACTATCTGGTCGCTTATCACTTTCAACATCTAATATTAGCAATTTACCAACCTGCAATATTTCACTATATTTTTCAATTAATTCAGAAAATACAATACATTCATAACTACCACTAGCATCTGAAAAGGCGATGATTGCCATCGACTTGCCTTTTTTTGTCTTTCTATCCGAGCGAGAAATAACAACACCTGCCAAGCGCCCTGCACTATCCCCATTGGCAATGTTTTTCTCAAACTCAACAAAGCTCTTAACTTTTAATTTTTGCAATAATTCTTCACTACTATCTAACGGATGACCTGAAAGGTGAAACCCAATTACCAAAAACTCACGGTTTAACGTCTCCTCATCATTCCAATGATTAACATTGCTAGGAAAGTTAATTGCCAAAGGCTCATTTGTAGCAAACATATCTGTTATGCCCTGCTCCTTATCAGAAATAATTCGTACAGCATTAGCTAAAATATTATCAATGCAAGCGAAAGCAAGGTCACGAGAAGGAGTAATCTCATCAAATGCTCCTGCATTTACCAAAATTTCTAAACTTCTTTTATTTAAGATTTTTGGATTAATACGAGAAGCAAAATCCGCTATATCTAAAAATGGGTTTTCACCTCTAACATCAACTAAATGCTCAACAACCTGCTTACCAATTCCTTTTATCGCACTTAAAGAATATATGATTTCGTCATTCTCAACATCAAACGCCACGTTCGAGCGGTTAATAGATGGTGTTACAATATTAATTTTTAGGCGATCTGCATCTCGTTTGAAATCATATAATTTATCAGTATTTCCTATATCAAGCGTCATTGAAGCGGCAAGGAATTCTTTTGGATAATGAGCTTTTAGATAAGCAGTTTGATAAGATACTAGCGCATAAGCTGCGGCGTGAGATTTATTAAACCCATAATTTGCAAATTTAGCTAAAAGATCAAAAATTTGTGAAGCCTTGCCAGATTTAATATCCTTATAAACCGCTCCTTTTACAAACCGAGAACGTTGCTTATCCATTTCTTTTTTATCTTTTTTGCCCATTGCACGGCGCAAAATATCCGCTTCACCTAGCGAATAACCAGATAGTTTTTGTGCAATTTGCATAACTTGTTCTTGATAAACGATAATACCATAAGTCTCAGATAAGATTGCATCCATATCAGGGTGCAACGTTGTGCTATCTTCTTGTCCGTGCTTTCTTTTGCAAAATGAGCCAATATTATCCATTGGGCCGGGTCGATAAAGAGCAACTAGAGCAATAATATCTTCAAATCTATCTGGCTTTAGATCAATAAGAACCCGTCGCATTCCCGCACTTTCAACTTGGAACACGCCTATCGTTTCAGCCATTTGATAAAGTTCATAAGTTTTTTCATCATCAATGGGAATATTTTCTAGTGAAAAATCTTTGTTCCCATTTTGCTTAATCATTGAGATAGCATTATCAATGATGGTTAGAGTTTTTAATCCTAAAAAATCAAATTTTACTAAACCAGCAGCTTCCACCCATTTTTGTGAATATTGGGTAACTGGCATTTCTGAGCGAGCATCTTTATAGAGCGGTACTAATTCTTCTATTGCCCTATCAGCAATAACAATACCTGCAGCATGAGTTGAAGCATGGCGATAAAGACCTTCAAGATTTTGCGCTATCTCAAGTAATTGCGCAACAATTTCGTCTTCATCTCGCATTTCTCTTAGTTTTGGCTCAAGCTTAATCGCTTGCTCAAGATTTACTGGATCCGCAGGGTTAGAGGGCACTAATTTACAAATTCTATCAACTTGCGGATAGGGCATTTGTAAAACCCGCCCAACATCTCTTAAGGCAGCTCTTGCTTGAAGTGATCCAAAAGTTATAATTTGAGCAACCTGTTGATGCCCATATTTCTCTTGCACATATTTTATTACTTGCTCTCGCTTGTCTTGGCAAAAATCAATATCAAAATCGGGCATTGAAATACGATCAGGATTAAGAAATCTCTCGAACAATAGATTATATCTTAAAGGGTCTAAATCAGTAACTGTGAGCGCATAAGCAACTAATGAGCCAGCACCAGAGCCACGACCTGGGCCAACAGGAATATCTTGCTCTTTAGCCCATTTAATGAAATCTGCAACTATTAGAAAATAGCCAGGATAATTCATATCTTCTATTACTTTAAGCTCAAACTCCAGCCTATCTTCATAGGTTTTTTCTGTGCAATTTTTAGCTAAATCTAAAGTCTTTAATCTTTGTTTCAAACCCTTTTTTGCTTGAATAGAAAGCTCCTCTATTTCTGCATTACTATTAGGGTCATTGTTTTTTTGAGGTTCTACAAATCTTGGTAAAATTGGCGCACGAACATTTGGGTAAAAACTTATACGTTTGGCAATCTCAATACTATTTTCTAAGCTTTCAGGGATATCCTTAAAAAGCTCAATCATTTCTTGGCGAGTTTTATAATAATGCTCTTGAGTTAGTTTTCGTCTTTGAGTTTGGGCGATAACTGTTGCGCTAGAAATTGCTAAAAGCGCATCATGTGCTTCAAAGTCTTTTCTTTGTGGAAAAAATGGCTCATTAGTTGCAACAAGAGGCACGCCATTAGAGTAAGCAAATTCAATCAAAAAAGGCTCGCATAGCTTTTCCTGTTTTGTGCCATGTCTTTGCAATTCAATATAAAGCCTATCACTAAATATCTCGTATAAATCTTTTAATCTTTTATTGCCAGCATCAACATGTCTTGAGACAAATAAATGATTAATTGCCCCCTCAGGCCCTCCAGTTAGGCAAATTAGACCTTCGCAATTTTTACCCTTAAGCCAGTCTAACGAGATAGCAACTTGATCATTATAACCCTCAAGATATGCTCGACTTACCAAATGAGAAAGATTTAAAAAACCCTGCTCATTCATAGCGATTAAAACTATTGTGTTTTTTATACCCTGTAGGGAAGTTGTGAATTCATCTTCTTCATTAAAATCAACTCTAAGCTCACAACCAATTATTGGCTGAATGCCTTTAGCAATAGCTTTTTGAGAAAATTCTAGCGCACCAAATAGGTTTGAATTATCAGCAATGCCGATTGCTGGTT
>JAMONS010000097.1 GCA_027065555.1 Hyphomicrobiales bacterium
AAATGTTCTGCTAAAACACGAATGTCGCCAATACGCTCACGCAGGGGGGGGATTTTTAGGTTTACAACATTTAGTCGAAATAATAAATCTTCTCTAAAAGTGCCCTCGTTCACTGCTTGCTCAAGATTGCGATTTGAGGTGGCAATAATACGAATATCAACTGCAATTGGCTTTGTACCACCAACCCTATCAATTAGGCGCTCTTGAATTGCACGCAATAATTTTGCTTGCAAGCGTGCGTCCATTTCAGAAATTTCATCAAGTAATAATGTGCCGCCATTTGCTTCTTCAAACTTGCCAATGCGCCGAGCTATCGCCCCCGTAAATGCTCCTTTTTCATGCCCAAAAAGCTCTGATTCTAGGAGGTTTTCAGGAATAGCGGCGCAATTTATTGAAATAAAGGAATTTGCGGCACGTTTGGAGCGTGAATGCAAATATTTCGCCATTATTTCTTTGCCAGTGCCGCTTTCTCCAGTTATTAGCACTGAGGCATTTGAGGGGGCGATTTGCTCGGCTAGTTTTATGACTTTGGCCATTGCTGGATCATTATATAAATATTGCGAATTTTCACGGGCAACTGCCGTTATGATTGCAGCAATTAATTCTGCATCGGGTGGCAGAGGAATATATTCTTTTGCCCCTGCTCGAATGGCGTTAACGGCGGCGGCGGCGTTAGTTTGTGTGCCACATGCTACAACTGGAATATGAAAGCGCTCAGCTTCAAGCTCACTTAATAGTCTTGGAATTTCAATCATCACATCTACTAATAGCAAATCAGCGCCCTTGCCAGAACGTAAGCTTGCCATTGCAATATCTATTGAAGAAGCGTGGGCAACTTTTGCGCCGCCATCCATTGCAAGCTTTGTTGCCTGAGTGAGTTGACCCTCTAATGTTCCAATTATTAGTAATCGCATAATATTTTCCTTTGCCTCAAACTCTATGATGCTTTGATGATTTCGGTCATTGTGACACCCAATTTATCTTCGACTAAAACAATTTCGCCACGAGCAACCAAACGATCATTTACGTGAATGTCAATCGCTTCACCGACCTGTCTATCAAGTTCAACAACAGTTCCAACATTCATGTTAAGGAGGCTTGATATTGGCATTTTTGTTCTGCCCAAAACAACAGAAACTCGAACGGGCACATCAAATATGGCCTCAAGATCTTCTGCAGTACTGTCTTGATTCTTATTAGAGATTTCTTCGCTAACTACCATTTCCTCAAGCTCGTCAGTCAGACTAGTTTGAGCTTGCAGACTAGTTTGAAGGGGGGCTGGCGTATCACTTGCTTCTTCTCCAGCAGGGGAAAAGTCAATATCATCAAGGCCGTCACCTGCTTCATTATTGTCTTGTTCGTCACTCATTTATGTTCTCCTCAAGTTCAATTTCTTGTTTATCGTTTGGAGCTATTTCACTCGTCTTATCTTGTTTATTTGAAATATTATGTGCATTTAGGTAGTTATTTATTGAGGCATCGATTTGTTGTAAAATGTCTGAGCTATCTCGCATCAAGCCACCATCTACCCATTCTACTTTACCATCTCCAAGCGCTATATCTTTATTACCCATCACCACAAGTTTTCCAGAAAACCTACTAGTTCTCATATGGTCTTCTGCAGTTTCTTGGCAGATTTGCACAAGGTCTTCATGGCAGTGAATAACTAAATGAGGTACGTTCTCTAATGAGGAGAGGCATTCAATAATTAGTGCTTTAAGTTCAATTTGGGGTTGTTTTTCAATGAGATGAGAGGCTAATTTTTTGCCTGTTTGAGTTGCCAGATTAATTGACTGACTTAATAGGTCTTTTTGTATTTGCTCTCGCTCTGAAGCTATTTTATTACATTGATTTATCAGTTTTTGAATTGCTGCTTCTAGTGCTTGATTATGGCGTGATTGCTCAGAATTTTCTCCAGCAATAAAGCCTTCTCTATAAGCTTTTTGTTTAGCCAAAACAAGTTGCTCGTCTTTTATTATAGCGCTGTTTTTTGTACTATTTCCCATATCAAGGTCAAAGGTAAATTTTGCAGGAGATGCGCTCATTTATGCCACCATCTCTTCTGTTCCATTATTCTTGGCAATTAAAATATCACCTCGTGCTGCCAAATCCTTGGCGGAAGAAACAATGCGCCCTTGCGCTTCATCAACATCTTTGAGGCGAACTGGCCCCATTGCCTCCATGTCGTCTTTAAGAAGTTTGGCGGCACGGGCAGACATATTGGAAAAGAAAAATTCTTTAACACTATCGTTCGCTCCTTTAAGCGCAAGGCCAGTGTCTTTTTTATCAATCGCTTGCAATAGAGTTTGAATTGCAGTGCCATCAAGACGAGAAAGATCTTCAAAAGTAAACATAAGTTCTTTAATTTTTTCAGCGCTTTCCCGATCATTATCTTCAAGTGAAGTCATGAAGCGGGCTTCGGTTTGACGGTCAAAAGAATTAAATATTTCAGCCATTTGCTCATGGCTATCACGGCGCTGAGTATGGGACAATGTTGACATAAATTCAGTTCTTAGAGTGTTTTCGATTTTTTCTAAAATTTCTTTTTGCACAGGATCTAGGCTAAGCATGCGTTGTACAACATCAAGCGCTAATTCTTCATTCATAACACCAAGCACACGAGAAGCATGATCGGTTGAAATCTTAGAAAGAACTACGGCAATGGTTTGTGGATATTCATTTTTTAGATAGTTTGCCAAAATATCTTCTTGTACATTTGATAGTTTTTCCCACATATTGCGCCCTGCGGGTCCACGAATTTCTTCCATTATTGTGCCAACACGCTCTGAGGGCAAGAAAGAAAGTAATAATGCTTCTGTGCTGTCAGGATTACCTGAAATTGATCCAGTTGAAGAAACACCTGTAACAAATTCAATTAATAATTCATCTAACATTTGTTGGGTGATTGAACCTAAATTAACCATGGTACGTGAGAGTTGACGAATTTCTATTTCATCTAGCTCCTCAAAAATTGGCTTGCCAAAATCAGGGCCAAGAGCGAGCAGAAGAGCGGCAGCTTTTTCATCACCCTTTAAGTCTCTTTGGGTTGCATCAGCACCAACGACTAGCCCTTTAGATTCTGGGTTTGCTGGCTGAAGAGAAGTTCCTTGTCCTACCATAATTATTACGCCGCCTCACCCAACCAATTTCGAACTATCATGGCTGCTTGTTTGGGGCTTTCTTCAATAACAGTGCCAACATCTGTTAGTGCTTTAGCTTGTTGTTCGCCCATCTGTTTGGCTTGTCCCATCCATGCAGGTGATTGAGGGGGTTTTTGTTCTTGGCTTTGCATTGGCGTGCCATCTGGGGCAATCTGTTGCACTCCTGGTAAGTTTCCTGCTGTGCCTTGTGCCATATTAGGATTAATTGGCGAGGATAATAACTCTTCTTCTGGCTCAAGAACTCGTTTAACGAGTGGGCGCATAACAAAGAATAATAATGCAATAGAAATGAGTAGGGTAACTATCATTTCGGCGGCATTCATTAAATCATCTCTAGTAAAATCAAACATTCCCGGAGCTGCTGTGCCTAATTGTGCAAGTTCTGGGCGTTCAGCAAATTGCATATTAATGACCTCAATACTATCTCCCCGCTCAGCAACAAAACCAATGGCTGATCGAATGAGAGAAGATATTTGTTGCAATTCTTCCTCTGTACGAGCTTCGTAAGTTGATGCACCATTGCCGTCCTGAACATATTTTCCATCAACAACTATGGCAACTGAAAGGCGTTTAATTGAGCCAGCTTCTTTAACCTCAGTTTGCACAGTTTTTGAAATTTCATAATTTGTGACTTCTTCGGTGGTTTTTGATTGCTCAGAAGTGCCGCTAGTATTTGCGCCATTATTATCTGCACCCGGTAATTCATTAGCTATTGTTACCGCTCCTTGTAATGCAGGGCCATTTGCTTCATTTACAAGTTCACGTATTTGACTTGAGCGCACTACTTGGCTTTCTGGGTCATAAGATTCTAAGGTTGTTGTTGAGCGGTTAAGGTCTATTTCAGCGCTTACTTGAACACGTACACGGCCAACACCTAATACATCTTCTAACATTTTTTCAACTCGGGAGCGGATACGGTTTTCGATATTTTGCGTACGTTCTTCCATTTGATTGGAAACAGCAGTTATTTCATTATCATTTCCAGCGCCAGAGGCTAATAGTCTCCCTGCATCATCAACTATAGAAACTCGCGCGGGGCTTAGGCCTTCAATCGCTGATGAAACTAAATGCTGAATAGCACGAATTTCAGAAGCTGATAATTCTCCTCGCACACCAAGCACTATTGAGGCTGTTGGATCTTTTTTCTCACGCCTAAATAATTCTCGCTCTGGTAAAACAAGATGAACTCGTGCGGTTTTTATGCGTGCTAGGGAAGAAATTGTTCGTGCTAATTCTCCCTCAAGTGCTCTAACTTGATTGATATTTTGCACAAAAGAAGTTGCACCAAGTGTATTTTGCTCATCAAATATTTCATAACCCACTTGGCCTTTAGTTGGCAGTCCGCTTTTGGCTAGATCCATTCTGATTTGAGTTATCTGATCGCGACTAACTAAAATAGTTTCACCCTCAGAGCGTATTTCATAATCTATATTAAGAGTTTGTAATTCGCTTACAATGGCGGAGCTATCGTCAAAAGTAAGACCTGAATATAGGGGGGCCATTTGTGGAGAAGAAAATCTGAAGGTAATGAGAGCAAAAAAGCCCAAAAGCATAATTGCAACGACAATCATTGCACCTATTCGTGCTATTCCAAGACGATTAAAAACACCTGCTATATTTTCCACATGCACACCCAAGCCATTTTACATGATGGACTGTGAACCCCCACAACCATCTACTGGGCAAAATTTACCTAGTGTATGGTAAACAAGTTATTAATAAATTTATCATTTTGCACATTTTCGACACAAATATGAATTTTCTTAACAAAAAACACAAAAAACCCACCTGTATTTGCATTTTACAGGCGGGGTTTTGATATTTTTGCAATTATATATAAATAATTAATCGCGGTAATGCTGAATCCACGTGGTGCGAAGACCAGCCAAACCATGTTCGTCAATCGAGGCTTGCCAATTAAGAAACTCATCAACGCTTAATGTATAGCGATCACATGCTTCTTCAAGACTTAGCAAACCACCACGAACAGCGGCGACTACTTCAGCTTTACGTCGGATAACCCAACGCTTTGTTGATGTGGGGGGAAGGTCTGCAACAGTTAAAGGTGAACCATCGGGACCAATTACGTATTTTACTCTTGGGCGCATTTGCACGGTCATTTTACTCTCTTACATTTACTTGACCTAAACTAGAATTCAACCATACACACATTGACTTAATAATTAGCTAAAGCGTTGGTTACATTTGATTAAGGACTTTTTAGATTTGGTTAAGTATAAAATATTGCATTCACTCTTCAACAGTGTAAGCTTTCTTAAGCATGGCATTGGAATAAGGGGACGAATTTAATGGGTGGCATAATTGATATGTTTTTGGCGGGTTTGCCTAAGGCGACTGCCAGTCTTTTTCCTGATGATGTAAAGCGTAAACTAAAAGCACGGCTAGAGGATTTTAATCTCTATCAATCTATATCGGCTAATCATGATCTGGTGCGTGCGACTAGGTTAGCTTTTGTTGAGGCTACTCAGGCTGTTTTTGATGAGGTGCAAAAACGTATAAAATATAAATCCCAAAAAGAAACTAAAGAAATTAAAAAATTTGATAGTGTAATAAGAGATAAATTATTTGAAATACGTAAAAATGCGTTTGAGCGAGATAGGGCGGTTGGAACTTCTCCGATTGATGCTTGTGTAGAAGCTGTGATTAACGGCGTGCCTGAATTGGTATCATTGGGGAATGCAAATAATATCGGAAAAGAAGTAAGCGCACAATTTATCACTATTTTGTCTGAATTAAGCGGGTGGTCAGAACAAGAAATCCCTGAAATCTATACTCGGTTTGCTATATACGGACTAACTATTAAGGGGGGAGGACAGGCGCGACCATTTGGTGAATTGATGTTTGCTGCTTTTGCTGAGCTTATTAAAAACCCAAATAAATATCCTGAAGCAAAAGTGGCGTTTGATGTCGCAGTGGACAAGTTGGGGCGAGATATTGGTGAGGCAACTCTAAAGGCGGTTAAGGGGCTGGATGCGAAGTTTGAAAAGGCGTTGGCTAATATAGATGGTTTAGAGGTGCTGCAACAAGGGGCTGAGAAATATCTTGCGCTATTGCCAGAAATTGGCGCTGGGGTGGAGCGAATTGAAGCAAGCATTGCTGAGATTAAGGACGAGTATAAAGGGGAGTTGCAGCGAGCGCAAAATTCATTACATGCCAGTGAAAATGATCTAGTATCATTATTGGCAAATATTTTGGAACAGCGAGTGCCAAAAGAAAATATCGAGCCATCGCTGGAAATAGCTTATCAAAAGCTTAAAGAATTACGAGAAACCAGCGGTGATCTGGCTGGCTTGGCAAATGAAATGCCAGAAATTGCATCCTTGTTAAAACAGGCAGATGAGGCATTGCAAGCAGGGGCAAAATTTTCTCTAAAGCAAGCAGAACAAGCACTGGCTAAAGCATATAATTGTTATGATGTTTGGATTAAAGAACGTGCAGATGATGTTAAGCGTGGCAAGGAAAATCAGGGTAGAATTCTTGCTAGAAGAATTCAATTAGCAGGGGTTCGTTTTGATTTTGCAGAAGAAGAAAAATTAATGCGCCAGCAATTGGAATTGAGGTTGGGATTGTATGGGGAAGAGCATGAGGATACGGCAGGCATCTATAATGGCTTGGCCTTTAACCTGAATTCTCAGGGCAAATATGAAGAGGCAGAGCCGATTTTCCAAAAGGCATTGCAAATAAGGGAGCGAGTGTTAGAAGAAGAGCATCCTAGTATAGCAACTAGCTATAATAATTTGGCGGCTAATCTGACTGGTCAGGGTAAGTATAAAGAGGCAGAGCCGCTGATTAAAAAAGCATTGCAGATTTTCAAGCGAGTGCTAGGAAAAGAGCACCTTAATATGGCAACGAGTTATAATAATTTGGCGGTTAATTTGAATTCTCAAGGTAAATATGATGAGGCAGAAGTGCTTTTTCAAAAAACATTGCAAATAAGGGAGAGAGCATTAGGAAAAGAGCACCCTAGTATAGCAGATAGCTATAATAATTTAGCGCTTAATCTGGGTTCTCAGGGTAAATATGAAGAGGCAGAGCCGCTGATTAAAAAAGCATTGCAGATTTTCAAGCGAGTGTTGGGAGAAGAGCATCCCAATACGGCAACTAGCTATAATAATCTGGCGCTTAATTTGAATTCTCAAGGTAAATATGATGAGGCAGAACCGTTTTATCAAAAAGCATTGCAAATAAGGGAGCGTATGTTGGGAGAAGAGCACCCTAATACGGCAACTAGCTATAATAATTTGGCGGCTAATTTGACTGCTCATGGCAAGTATAAAGAGGCAGAGGTGCTTTATCAAAAAGCATTGCAGATTTGCGAGCGAATGTTAT
>JAMONS010000098.1 GCA_027065555.1 Hyphomicrobiales bacterium
GATCCAACAGCATTTTTTACTGCTTCTTCACTTAATTCACGTGCTGGCGATTTAAATCGCCTTCTTGATTCTGTTGGAAACGCGGTTCAAACTGTTAAAGCAGCTGATAATGGCATTTCTGCTATTACAAAATTGGTTGAATCTGCACAAGCGACTGCTCGTCAGGCTCTTCAAAAACCAGCTGGTTCTACTACTGCATTAGCTTTAACAGGCACAACCGATATTGCTGCTGATACTGCGGCATCAATTACAGGCACTGTAAGTGGCTTAACTGGCACAGATACACTTGACGGCCTTGGCTTTACTGATGGACAAACAATTACACTTGAAATTGATGGTGAGACTACAACTTTTACTGCTACAACTGCAGCGACAGCTGATGTTGATGATTTAATAGCAGGTCTTACTGCTAACTCTAATGGTTCTGTTGCTCTTGTTGACGGTGCAATTGTTGTAACTGCTACTGACAATGACACTACAATCACTATGGGTGGAACGGGGACTATTGCCGATGTTGGTTTTGATACAACAGAAGTTGGAGCAACAAACGCTCAAGTTGCAGCAATGACAGGCACTTTGTCTATCACTGATGGCACAGCAACTGCTGAAACAGTTGATATGAGTGGTATTGATACTCGTGCAGATCTTGAAACAGCACTTGCTGCTTTAACTGTTAGTGCTTCTATCAATGGTAATGACAACATTGCAATCACAGCATCTGATTATAAAAACGATATTACTATCGCAGTTGGTGATGATTTTGGTCTAACAAATGGTGTTAATGCAACCTCTTATAATAGCGAGCGTGCAACACTTGAAACTGAGTTCAACAATCTACGCACTCAGATTGATCAACTAGCAGCAGATGCCAGCTTTAACGGTGTTAACTTGCTTGATGGTGACAGCCTAAGCGTTGTCTTTAACGAAGATGGCTCAAGCTCTCTAAGTCTAGACGGAGTTAGCTTTAACTCAGCAGGTCTTAGCGTTTCAGAGGCAGCAACTGATAGCTTTCAAACAGATGCAAATATCAATGCAACAATGACAGAGCTTGGTGCTGCAATTTCTGAGCTTCGCTCTCAAGGGTCAACATTTGGTTCTAACCTTTCGGTTATTGAAGTTCGTCAGGACTTCACTAAGAACCTAGTGAACACACTTGAAACTGGTGCTGCTAACCTAACATTGGCTGACATAAACGAAGAAGGTGCTAACATGCTTGCTCTGCAAACACGTCAACAGCTATCTTCAATTGCGATGTCAATGGCATCACAAGCTGATCAGCAAGTTCTACGTCTATTCTAATTTAGACTTTAGCATATTGATTTTTAAGGCGGGCATAGTGCCCGCCTTTTTTTATGTGTCGGCTTATATATCTCACGCTAGTTCGCTATGATCACGCTCCGACCTGCCGAGCCGAAGCTCAAAGAACGTAGGTTGGTGGGGCGGCATTTTATTCACGCTCACGCCGCTAAGGCTAGCGCCGGCGAGCCCAAAGCTCGCTCTCCTGATAGATTAGGTTTTTAAGGTGGGCATAGCACTCATTTTTACTACCCAATTTTATCCAAATCAAACGGAGTGGTTTGATAAATCTGATTTATCCAATTTTGAAAAAACAAATAGCCCGTAGCACGCCAAGTATTTAGTGGCTGCTGGTTAAAATCTTCATTGGGAAAATAATTTAGCGGTAGGTTAGGGTTAAGACCCGCTTGCTGATCACGTACATATTCATTTGCCAATGAAAGATTATCATATTCAAAATGATTAAGCATATAAAGGGCGTTTTTTTGCCTATCCTCTAACATGCAAATACCAATTTCATCACTATCAATCAAAATCTCTAATGAACCATCTTTTGGGAGGGTATTTCTATCAATGTCATTATTACGAGAGGCTGGAAGTGCAAAATCATCTGAAAAACCGTGTAAAAAGGGTGAGTTCGGCTTTTTATTTTGATGACGATAGACCCCAAAGGCTTTTTCCTTACGCCTTAGTCTTTTTACCCCATGAAAATGATATAAAGCCGCCTGCACTGCCCAGCAAATGAACAAAGGCGCATGAACATTAGTTTGCGTCCAATTCATAATTTCAACCATTTCAGGCCAATAGCGCACCTCTTCAAACGGCAAATGAGCGATTGGCGCTCCAGTTACAATAAAACCATCAAATTTTTTAGCCTTCACATCTTCCCACTTAGAATAAAACTCCTCCAAATGCTCTTGGGGGGTATTTAGCGACTTATGTTCAGAAATTCGCACTAATGTGAGGTCTATTTGCAATGGTGTTGAGGCTATTAGACGAGCAAATTGGATTTCTGTTCGTTGCTTATTAGGCATTAAATTGAGCAAACCAATATTTAACGGTCTTATATCTTGTCTGGTGGCACGTGTTGAATCCATAACATCAACATTTTCAGCTTCAAGAATTTTTCTAGCAGGTAAATTATTTGGGATACGAATGGGCATAATAAATCTTTATGTTTGTTGCGCTTGATGAAAACTATTGGCAATTTCAAAATCGCTATTTGCGATCTGAAATTGCCTCGAGCATCAATGCATTAAAATCATTGCCATCACGAATTGTAGCAACATCTTTGGAGCTAACAATATAGCCATATCTTTTTGCTAAAGCCTGATAGCGTGGAAGCCTATCCTTTAATAAAGCTTCAAAACCCCAAATAGCGAAACCTATTGGATCAACGTCTAAATCATCTTTAATTGCGTGAACATCTTTATATTCGTGCCATTTTTTCAATAAAAATTCTGGACGATAATACATAGGCTTTGGAGCTTTTTTGAAACGCTTGATAAGCTTTTGCGCATCATCATCTGTCCCCTCAATATAAAGCAGAGCGGTGTTTTTTGTAAGAGCTTTAACAATTTCATCATTGTCATTTTCAAGGTCAATCACTTCAATAAGCGAGCCACCAGTATCAGCAATAAAATCACTATAATTATAAAGCTCTTTCGCTCTTTTTATAAAATAACTTATATCTTTAAGCGCATAAAGTTCAGCAATTCTATGTTGTTCTTGGCGTAATTGATATTCCTCAAACGGCAGACCGCCCTTTTCTGGATTCCCGGGAGTGCCCAAATATGTTGAAAGCGGCTCAAGATTATCAAAGGTAATATTTGAAGAAATATAAATAGAATCAGAACTCAATAAATCATGCAAAAACGGAACTTTCATCGCTTCACGCTTGAAATTATCAACGATATACTCACCCATATGGCGTGTACCAATTCGATAATCAACGGAATAATGAAACCAGTTATTCTTGCGCAAAATTGCTGATAGATGGGTCTTACCAACTCCCGACATACCAAAAACTGTGATGGCTCGCTGATCTATTTCACTATATTGTTTCGCATTATCAAAAAACATAAAGCTCTCAAATCCATTCTTAAAAATTATATTTTGATGTACCAGAGGTCAGGGTGCGGCACAAGTATAGAAGGCTCTTCTATAATTATAAATTGGGCATGAATTGCCTAGCAATAGGTAATAACTAACCGCCTAAAAGCAAAACCTTCCGCATCAATTAATCAAATAGATAATAAAAACAACCACTTACCAATTTGGCATTGCTTTTGCATAGTCTAAGGCGAACAAGGCGCATAATGCGTCAAAATGTAATTGGAGAGTAAAATGGGCATTTATGGTGCATTAGCAACAGCAGTAACGGGTCTTAGAGCGCAGTCTTTCGCACTTGAAAACATTTCAGGTAATATCGCAAACTCGCAAACGACAGGTTATAAGCGCATTGAAACAAGTTTTATGGATCTTATTCCTGATGCGCCAATAAAACAGCAAATCCCAGGTACAGTTATTGCTCAATCACGTAGCACGGTAAATGATGCTGGTGATATTGTATCATCTCCAAATGACACATATATGGCGATTAATGGTTCTGGATTTTTTGTTGTGGAGCAGCAAATTGGTCAAAATGACGGCAATGCTGTTTTTGGCGGTGCTAATTATTATACAAGACGTGGTGATTTTGACATCAATAAAGAAGGTTATCTGGTCAATGGAGCTGGTTACTTTCTTAAAGGTCTAGAGATTGATAGAGGAACTGGCAATGTTTCAGGCTCAGTTCCAGATGTTATTAAACTTTCAAATGCATTCCTCCCAGCACAACAATCAACAAGACTAGATTATCAGCTAAACTTACCACAAGTACCAAAAAATGCAGGCTATGATCCTTCTTCGCCAAACAGCGAAATTATGAATGCAGCTGATTATGTTGCAACCCCACCCGATATAACAGCAACCACAACTGGTGCGGCTCTTGCAGGTGCAAATAATGCTGCAACAGTTATGGCGGCGGGTGAAAGCCTAACGCTAAATGTTGATGGCACGAACGTTATTTTTGATTTTTTTGATGGCAATGCTGGCGCTTATGCAGGTGCAAATATTGGCATTGACGTACAAACAACAGCGGCAGTTAGTATAACAGCGGCATTAGCTAACATGCAGACAGAATTGCAAGGTTCTGGTGTTGCTGGAACAGCAGATGCAACAATAGCTATTGCTGGCGGTAATCTAGAAGTTACGCTTGGCACAAATACAACAGCCTCTTTCACAGCAACTGATGGTACTACGGGGCTAGGACTAGCCGCTACAGCAAATGATCCTATTGATAGTTCGCTAGCGGTGCGTGTGCCAGTAATTCAAGCACAACAAAATGCTTCTTTCCTTGCTAATTCTGTAGCTGGTGGTGCGATAACTGTTTATGCTTCAAACGGCTCACCTGCCAATGTGCAAATTCGTTGGGCAAAAATTGATCAACCAGAACTTGGCGGGCCTGACCGTTGGAACATGTTCTATATGACCAATGGTGAAGCAGTGGGCGGTGAAACTATGTGGGTAAATGCTGGGCAAGATTATGATTTTGATACTTCTGGCTCAATGTCACCATCAATAACCAGTACTACATTATCAAATCTAAGTGTTAATGGTGTAGCCATTGGTAATTTAGTTTTGCAACATAACTCCGCTGGAGTTACTCAATTTGCTGATCAAAGCGGCACTGCACAAGTTACCGCAATGGCGCAAAATGGTTATCCAGCCGGTGAGTTCATTTCGGTGACAATTAACGAAGCGGGGCGAGTGGTTGCTTCTTATACTAATGGGCAGCAAATTGAAGTGGCGCAAGTTGTGATTGCTAACTTTAATTCACCAAATTCAATGAAACGTCTTGATGGCGCCCTATTTGCCGCAACATCAGAATCTGGCGAAGCTATTCTTAATAATGGCAACGGAATTCTTGGCGGTGCATTAGAATCTTCAAACACTGATATTTCAGAAGAATTCACCAAGCTAATTGTTACCCAGCAAGCCTATACCGCTGGCACAAGAATTGTTTCAACCGCTGATGAGATGCTCAAAGAAGCACTCAATATGGTTCGCTAATATATCAATTATTTAAGTCGGGTGATAGCGCCCGACTTGATAGAACCTAAATAGTTTAAGGAGTATCGCACAATGGGCCTAAGTGTATCTCTATCCAATGCACTTTCAGGAATGAACGCAACCCAAAACGGGTTGGAGGTTCTATCGCGCAATATTGCCAATGCTGGCTCTCCCGGATATCACCGCCAATCATTAGTTTTAACCGATAGAAATAGTGCTTCTGGCTCTTATGTAAATTCTATTGGCGTACAAAGAGCATTTGTTTCAGCTTTACAAATACAATATGGAAAAGGCGTTTCTTCACTTGGTTATGCTGATTTAAGGGCTGGTTTTTTAGCAACTGTTGAGCAAACATTGGGCAAACCTGGTGATGTTGGCTCGCTTAGTGAAGTATATCAAAATTTTGAAAATTCTCTGCAAGCACTAATAACTTCACCCGATGATTATGCAACACGAGCAAACGTTGTTTCGAACGCCCAAAGCCTTGTGGAAACGCTAAATAGAACTACAAATACTATTCAGGGCTTACGCCAAGAAGCAGAAGGCCAGCTAGCAAGTTCTGTCACTGACCTTAATCGAATGCTTGGCTCGCTTGAGCAAATTAATGGCCAACTTAGAGATTTTAGCACGCAAGATAATGGTCGAAATTCATTACTTGATGAGCGTGATAGATTGGTTTCGCAAATATCAGAGCTGGTTGACGCCAGAGTTGAATATCGCTCTGATGACACGGTTGCACTAACAACAACTTCAGGTCTTGGGCTGATTGATAATGGCGCAACAGTTTTTGAGTTTCAAGGCGTAGGCACATTGAATGCAAATTCACAGTTTAGCCTAGATGCCAACCAAAATGGAGTTGGCACGCTTAATGCAATTACTCCATCGGGTTATGTAGTAAATGTAATTGAACAGGGCATGGTTCGCTCGGGTCGTATTGGCGCACTAATTGAAATGCGTGATAATACCTTAGTTGAATTGCAAGGGCAAATTGATGATATTGCTGCGACATTAGCGCAATCACTTTCAACTATTAATACACAAGGAACAGCTGTTGCTGGCCCACCAGAAGGCTTCTCGCTTGATTTAGCAAATATGCAATCTGGCAATGATTTCACAGTTAATTATAGCGTGGGTGCAGTTGAGCAAACTGTGCGTGTTGTACGAGTTGACGATCTTACAAAACTGCCAATGGATTATACAGCAACTAACGGCGAAAGAGTTATTGGGCTAGATTTTTCTGGCGGCATTGGTGCAGTTGCAACAGCGCTTGATGCGGCACTAGGTGCATCTATCAACGTGAGTAACCCCGCGGGAACTACCCTTCAAATTGTTGATGATGGGGCGCTTAACACTTCAAACATCAATGCTCTAAGTTCAAAAACCACAAGTAGCGCAAATCAGGGCGCAGGATTAGCGCTTAATCTTTTTACTGATCAAAGCAGTGCAGCTTTCACCAATTCACTAGATGGCAATGGACAACTAACTGGCTTTGCAGGGCGAATTAGTATAAATGAAGCCATTCTTAATAATAATGAATTATTAGTGCAGCACACAAGCGGCGGCTCTTTAGGCGATAATTCAAGGGCGCAAACATTACTTAACCAGCTAGAAAATATGAATTTTTCTTCTAATAGCGCCACATCAAACACTAGTGGCAACTTTAGATTAAATGGTAGTGCGCAAGATATGATTTCGCAAATGCTCAACTATCAGGGCTCCGCAATATCAGGTGCCAACTCAACAAAACAAACGCAAGAACTTTCTCTTGAGGCAATCGGCTCTCGCATGGCCGATGAATATGGCGTCAATATTGATGAAGAAATGGCACGTCTAATGGAGTTGCAAAATGCATATGCTGCCAGCGCTCGAATTGTTTCGGTAGTGCAAGAATTAATTAACACGCTAATGCAGATATAGGAGCAACTATGATAATTTCAAAATCATTATTTCCTTTGGGTAACGCATTTAACTCTGTTACTAATATGCAAGAGCGTATGGACATTTTACAAGTTCAATTAGCAACTGGTAAAAAATCGCAAAGCCTTTCCCAGCTTGGTAATGATCGCTCTTTTGATATGACA
>JAMONS010000099.1 GCA_027065555.1 Hyphomicrobiales bacterium
ATATTTTACCGAACATTCAAGCGCTGCTTTTGCAACCCCCATCACATTATAATTTGGCATTACTTTTTCTGCGCCATAATAAGTTAGGGTAAGAATTGAGCCACCATCTGTCATTAAGGTTTCGGCACGTTTTGCAACTGCCGTTAGCGAATAAACTGAAATATTCATGGTTAGAGCAAAATTATCTGCACTTGTATCAATATAACGACCTTCAAGCTCTTCCTTGTTAGAAAACCCTATTGCGTGAACCACGAAATCTAGCTTGCCCCATTTTTCTTTAATGCTTGCAAAAGTCGCATCAATCGCTTTGTCATCACTAACATCACATTCAACAACTAGATCACAGCCAAGCTCTTGTGCTAAAGGTTCAACACGGCGTTTTAATACTTCACCTTGATAAGAAAGCGCAATCTGTGCCCCTTGCGCAACCAATGCCTTGGCAATGCCATAAGCGATTGAGCGCTTATTGGCGACCCCCATAATCAGCCCTCTTTTACCTTGCATTAATTTTCCAAAAACCAATTCATCACTCATTTCTTGCTCCTAATATCTAAAGAAATTATTAGTAAGAGTTTTGGCACACAAATATAATGCTTACAAGTTTTGCTTTGATAATAAGCACAATCTATTTAAGCTAATAAAATGATGAGAAATGCTGCGCAAATAAAACAAGCCTTAAAAAACCTTATTGATGCAAAATCTGTAATTTTTGCGCAAGAGGAAATGGGCGCTTATCTTGATGAACCACGTAGGAGATTTCACAAAAAGGCGCTGGCGATAGTCTTGCCAAAAAATGTTAGTGAGGTACAAAAAATCGTGCGCTTTGCTAATGAGCATGAATTAGTACTTGTGCCGCAAGGTGGCAACACAGGTTTGGTTGGCGGGCAAGTGCCGCTTTTTGGCAATGAAATAATTATCTCGCTTTCTCGCCTTAATAGGGTGCGCAAGATTAATGTTGCGGCTGGCAATATTGTTGTTGAGGCTGGAATGATTTTGCAACGGTTACATGAATTGGTAGAAAAAGATAACATGCTTTTTCCGCTGACCATCGCTTCAAAAGGCTCGGCGCAAATTGGTGGTGTCTTGGCAACAAATGCTGGCGGTATTCACGCACTATCCTATGGTAATGCACGTGAGCTTTGTCTTGGCATTGAGGCGGTGCTGGCAGATGGCTCATTATATAATGGGCTTAAATATCTCAAAAAAGACAATTCGGGCTATGACCTTAAAAACCTATTGATCGGATCAGAGGGGACTCTGGCAATTATTACTGCTGCAAATTTGAAATTAATCAAACAACCAATAGAAAATGAAACGGCATTAGTGGCGCTAGAAAATGTGCAGCAAGCCTATGAATTGTTTTGCACTATAAAGCAAAAAGCCAATAGTAAATTAAGTGCCTTTGAAATTATACCACGTTTTGGCATTGATATTTTGCTTAAACATAAAGTGATTGAGCAACAACTAATAAAGGATAGTTCGCCCTATTATGCTTTGGTTGAAATTTCATATTTTGAAAGAGGCAATAATGATATTTTGATAGGCGAACTTGAAAAAGCTTATGAGAGGGGACAGATTTTTGAGGGTACAATTTATGCGCAATCTGTTGCAGAGCGAGAGGAACTTTGGCATTTACGTGAAGCAATGTCTGAAACGCAAAGCCTAGAGGGCGCTTCAATAAAACATGATGTATCTGTTGCTCCGCAAAAAGTGCCGAAACTTATAAAAAGAGGTATAAAGGCTGTTGCTAAAATTGACAAAAATATTCGTCCCTGCCCATTTGGTCATTTGGGGGATGGCAATATTCATTTTAATTTTAGCCAGCCTGAGAGAGCTAACCCAGAAATTTTTTTAGCAATGTCTGATGAAATTCATAAAGCTATTTATGATATTGTAATTGAACTTGATGGCTCGATCTCTGCCGAGCATGGTATTGGGCAATTAAAAATTGATCTATTAAAGCAAGTAAAGGATCCTGTTGCGCTAAATATGATGCAAGCAATAAAAAAAGCGCTTGACCCAAAACATATTATTAATCGGGGTAAGGTTTTAAGGTAATTATTTCTATCCCTGATATCTTGCGTTAATCAAACTAATAGGCTTTGCTTGAAATACGATGGTTTTTTGTCATTAATGCCATTATGAAAAATCTAAAAATTAATATTAATCGCCGTAAAATCTTATTTGGTCTAAGTGCCACTAGCCTTTTAGCGCCAATTAAAGCATTTTCACAATCGGGCGCATTTCTTAATGCCGCTGAAAGGGGCTTAAAACCAAATATATCACAAGATCAAAGCGCACTATTTCAAAAATTAATAGATGAGGCGTTATCTCTAGGGCTCTCAATTTTTATCCCTGCAGGAAATTATTTTATTTCAAATATAAGGCTACCCTCAAATATAAGTATTTCTGGAATATTTGGCGCAACGATTTTTATTCCTCTCAAAGACGAGGTAGTTTTCTTAGCTAATGACGCAAAAAATATTTTAATAAAAAATATTACTATTGATGGTGTTGGTATTGCAAAACAAAATCTTATTCATTTTTATAATTGCAATAATATTATGTTTGAAAAAACAAATCTTACCAATAGTTTGGAGAACGGGTTTTTTCTTGAAAAATGTCAAGGGGCAATATCCTTTTGTAATATTTCAAGAATAAAAATGGCAGCTATTCATATTCAAGATAGCGCAGGAATGCTTGTTAGCTCAAACAAAATAACTAATTGCAATAATGGCGGCATTCTTGTCTGGCGTTATGAAAGCGCACGAGATGGCTCGATTATTACTAATAATCAGATTTCAGGGATTGGCTCTGAATCGGGCAGTGGGCAAAATGGTAATGGTATAAATCTTTATCAGGCAGATGAAGTAATTATATCTGATAATTCTATTACAGATTGCGCTTTTTCTGCAATTAGAGTGAATACGACCAAAGATACAATTATTAATGGCAATATTTGTACGCAGTGCCAAGAAGTTGCAATTTTTAGTGAATTCGCTTTTTCAGGATCTATCATTAGTAATAATTTAATCGATGAAGCGTCGTTGGGCATATCTGTTTCAAATTTTGATTATGGTGGTCGTTTGGCCATTATATCAGGCAATATTGTGCGCAATATCTGGAAGTTTTCTCCAACAAATTCTGACGTTATAGCGACAGGCATATATGCAGAAGCTGATAGCGCTATATATTCAAATGTGATTGAAAATGTACCCGGATTTGGAATTGTTGCAGGGTGGGGGCCTTATTTGCGTGATATGCTAGTTTCGCAAAATATCGTGCGCAACACAAAAATTGCTATTGCCGTTAGTGTGGTTGATGGTGTTGGATCTGCTCATATTACAGGCAATTTAATTTCGTCAACTGCAACTGCTATTCAGGGAATGGAGTGGACAAAAAATATTGGTAGTGATCTTGCGATTAATCCCGAGCAGTTTCCAGCGCATACTATTTCAGGTAATTTTGTAAGTTAGCCTAAACGCCAACTAATTCGCCGACAATTAATTTGCGCCTGTTTTTCAATATTTTAATATTATAATTATTTAATGCCTCTATTTCGAGCGCTGAAGGATTAGAATATTTAAGCAAAATATTTGCGATAACTACTTGTGCTGCCTCAAGGCTTCCATCATCAATTTTAAGAGAAAAGCCAATATTGCTATCTCTTAAAACACCACAAAAAATTCCATCTGAGCCAATTTTTAACATTAAGCGCCCTGCAAATGCTTGCATTAAATCACTATCAATAGATTGAGTGCCGCCAATTAAAAATGGGTTGTTTGTTGCTGAATTTAATATTTCTTGCAAAGCACCTTTTATATTGTTTAGAAAATCTTTGCCAGATGACATTCTTGCAAAGCCAGTGGCAAATGAGTTGAGCGGGGCAGCGCAAGTTGGAACTGAGCAGCCGTCAATACTACTATATTTCTTATTTAATTTTGTTGAAATAATTTCTTCAATAGATTGCTTGACTAATTTTTGCACTGGGTGCGAGGGTAAATTATAATCTTTGATAGGGGCATTAATTGCCTTTGCAACCGCTAACATGCCCGCATGTTTTCCTGAGCAAGCATTATGTAAAATATTTGGTTTTTCGCCTTTTGCAAACAAGGTTTTTCGTGCTTTGATGCCAAGAGGGGCATGAACCCCGCACTGTAAATCAGAAATTTTACAATCAATTTTTTGTAAAATATCTGTCACGATTTTTATATGTTCATCTTCAGCAAAATGTGAGGCGCAAATAATTGCAATTTCTTTTTCGTTTAGCTTAAACTTAGTTATGGCATCAGACTTATAAAGGGCTAATGCCTGCATAGATTTTATTGCAGAATGAGGGAAAATTAATTGCTCTATATCGCCTGCCTGTTGAATTATTTCACCACTATCGTTGGCCATGCAAAAAGCCCCACGAAAATAATTCTCAACTAAATTGTTGCGAAAAGATTTTGCCAAAATTGGGTTTGCTGGCATTATTTACTCAATATGAGAGAGTGGTTTTGTTGGTCTGTCTTCAGCAAAAAGTGCTATGACATTATCACCGCTAAATGGCTTTTGTATATTTATATTGGCTCTTCGTCGTTCAATATTTTTATATGAATTTTTTGCAAAATCAGTGTTTTCTCTATTTAATAAAGCCAGAACCCTTGCTTCAAGATAAATAGGGGACATTGGCTTGACTATTAATTCATCGATTTTTGCTGTTTCGCAAAAAGATTTGATATTTTTTTGAACTTTTTTACATAAAGCAATGCTAGCAAAATTATATCCTAGTGCAAAATTATATCCTGGTGATTGTGCTATAGTTCGTAGATATGAAATGGTAGTTATTTGAGCATAATCAATTTCATCGCAATCAGTTATTAGCAAATCAATCGGTGTAATATTCATATAATTGGCTAATGCCACTTCACTATTAAATATACGCACCCGCAAACCATTATTGTCAGCAATTATCATGCGCAAAATGGACGCAAAAGCATCATTTTCAGATAGAATAGCTATGGTTTTTAGTTGTTTTATCATTTGGCACAATCTTATGGTTAACAAATGGTTAACACAAGAATTGCGTTAAGAAAAGCTTAAGTTTTTCTTTTTAGATATAAATATTAGATATTTGTCACAGATTTGACCGACCCATCTTCATTTAATTCATAAATTATAGGATCGCCTGTTGCGATTTCTTTTTTGACAATTTCTTGAGGGCTCAACCCTTCAAGCTGCATAACTAAGGCACGTAAAGAATTGCCGTGCGCTGCAACTAATATTGTTTCACCCATTAGCACTTTTGGCAGAATTTCTTTTTCAAAATATGGTAAAACACGATTTGCCGTGTCTTTTAGGCTCTCGCCGCCTGGTGGTGGCACATCAAAAGATCGCCGCCAAATATGCACTTGCTCATCACCCCATTTTTTACGGGCATCATCTTTATTTAAACCTGCTAAATCACCATAATCACGCTCATTTAATGCTTGGTTGCGAATAATGGTCATATTTTGTATGTCCATTTCATCAAGCATAAGATCAAGAGTTTTTTGGGCGCGAATAAGCGCAGAGGTAAAGCATAGGTCAGGTTTTATATTTAGTTTTTTTAGTGCTTTGCCAGCTGCTTTGGCTTCTTCTATTCCCTTTTCTGTCAATCCCGGATTTTTCCAACCAGTAAAAAGGTTCTTCATGTTCCATTCGCTTTGGCCATGACGCACTAAAATTAATGTTCTTTTCACTTTATTCTCCATTGTTAAATATCAAGCACATCATTCATTGAATATATGCCTGCTTTTTTATTTTGCGCCCAAAGTACTGCTTTAATTGCGCCTTTGGTAAAAAGCGATCTATCTTCTGCCTTGTGGATTAGTTCAATCCTCTCGCTAGCACCAGCCAAAATAACACTATGTTCACCAATGACTGATCCACCACGTAAAGTTGCAAACCCAATAGTGCCAACTTCACGCTCACCAATAATTCCGCTCCGCTCTTTAGTGCTATTGCTTGCTAAATCAATATTGCGACCCTCAGCTGCCGCCTCACCAAGCAATAGGGCAGTGCCTGAGGGGGCATCTATTTTTTTATTGTGGTGCATTTCAACAATTTCAATGTCAAAATCTCTCCCTAAAACACTTGCAGCTTTTTTAACTAAAGCGGCAAGCAGGTTTACGCCAAGTGACATATTGCCTGATTTTACAATTATTGCGCCACTCTTTGCGATATTCTGTAATTGTTGTTCTTCAGTTTTAGTGAAGCCAGTTGTGCCAATAATATGAATAAGGGCGTGTTTTGCTGCTAGCTCGGCTAAAGCAATACTAGCTTTTGGAACAGAAAAATCAATAATTGCATCTGCATCATCTAAAAGGGGTGAAATATCATCACTCACCTTAATATTTAGAGGAGGTAAACCTGCAATTAGGCCAGCATCTTGGCCAATAGCACTTGTGCCCTTTTGATCAATAGCACCAATTAGTTGTACATCTTTGGTATTTACAACGCCTTTTATATTTGCACGGCCCATACGACCAGAAGCGCCAACTACTATTATTTTCAAATCAGCCATGTTAAATTTTCCGTTGCCAGATAGGTTACATAAGTGCAGTTTTTATAGGGTAATATATTTTAAGCTAGTCGCATACCACCATTTTGCATTTCATCAATAATTTTTTCTGCTGCTTTTTTTGGGTCAGCAGCATTAGTTATTGGTCGCCCAACAACGATGTGACTTGCGCCATTATTTAGAGCCTCTGACGGTGTCATAGCACGTTTTTGCTCGTTAATTTGTGCTCCCTCTGGGCGAATGCCCGGAGTTACGACAGCCATTTCGTCACCAATTAATGTCCTAACCATTGCAGCTTCAAGCGGCGAGCAAACAATGCCACCAATTTTTGCTAGGCTTGCTTGATGGGCACGAAGCCCAACAAGAGATGCCACATCTCTATCATAACCAGCGTTCATCATATCTTCATCATCAAGCGAGGTAAGTACTGTTACACCAAGTATTTTTAAATCTGTCCCAGCTGCTGCTCTTGCGGCTGCTCCCATAGTTTTGGGGTAAGCATGAACGGTTAAAAAGCTAGCGCCAGTTTTTGCAATGGCACTAACCGCTTTTTCAACTGTGTTTTCTATGTCTAGCAATTTAAGGTCAAAAAATACTTTTTTGCCCTGTTTAATTAGCTCTTTACCTAATTCCAAACCATCACCACCATAGAATAATTCATAGCCAATTTTATAAAAAGACACGCTATCGCCTAAAATATCTATGATTTCTTGAGCTTTTTTACGGGTTGAAAAATCAAGTGCTACGATTAGTCTATCTTCAGCCATTATCTATCCTTAAATATTGATACCACGCATTTGTGAATCTATTAACAGGCTTATAATGTAGATAATAAAATAATGCTAGATAATACCCATGCCAATAAGGCTTAAAATAACGGCATGAAATGATACTATAAATA
>JAMONS010000100.1 GCA_027065555.1 Hyphomicrobiales bacterium
CAAGCAAGCGCTTGTCAATTTGAGGAGCGTTTTTATCTAACACTGAGGCAGGGCCGCCTGAAAGAATTATGCCTTTTGGTTTTAATCGAGCTAATTCATCACCTGCTTTTGAAAATGGGTGAATTTCGCAATAAACTCCCGTTTCACGCAATCGTCTTGCAATAAGCTGGGTAACTTGTGAGCCAAAATCTACGATTAGGATTGCTTCATGATTAGGAACAGACATATTATTTCCTTTGCATAATAGAAATATAAAAACCATCTGTGCCACATGAGGCAGGAGTTAGGGTTAGTCCATACTTATCAAAATAGGGTCGTGCTACGCTATTTGAGCCAAATTTTTTCTGCCAAATACTATCAGATGGCAAGGCGGTAAATTCTTTATTGTCCTTTAAGAATTTTTCAATTTGCTCAATATTTTCAGCTGGCAAAATCGAGCAGGTAATATAGGTTAGCTGCCCGCCTTTTTTTACATATTTTGCTGCTTCTTGTAAAATTTTAGCTTGCTGTTTAAGGCGTTCATTTAACAGATTTTCACTTAGCTTCCACTTAGTATCTGGGCGGCGACGCCAAGTGCCCGAACCTGTGCAAGGTGCATCAATAATTACCTTATCCATTTTATCGATTAGGTTTTCTAGCGCCTCATCATTTGGCGCTATGGTTTGCACATTTCGCACCCCATTGCGCTTAAGCCTATCATAAATTGGCTTGAGGCGATTTCTGTCATTATCATAGGCAAAAATTTGCCCTTTATTTTGCATGTTTGCCGCTAAGGCTAATGTCTTGCCGCCAGCGCCTGCGCAATAATCTAACACTTGCTCGCCCTCTTTTGCACCAACTAGAGAGCTTACAATTTGTGAGCCAAGATCTTGAATTTCAAACCAGCCTTTTTTATAGGCTTCATCTGCTGTTACATTTGGCGTGCGAGCATCTTTCTCACCAGCTTTAATGCGCAAGGCCTCAGGAATAATTTTGGTAAATTCAGGGCTAAAGCGTTCCAAAGACTTTTGTACTTTTTCAGAAGTTGAGAGCAATTTATTAACTCGTAAATCAAGCGGTGGACGCAAAGCCAGAGCCTTGCCTTCTTTAACTAAAATCTCACCGAATGCTTTTTCTAAAGTTGTTTCAAGCCATTGCGGGATATTTGCTAGAATATGCTTTGGGGTATTTTTCTTATCAATTTTTACTTCTAGTAATGTTTTTTCTTGCTCGTTGATTTTTTCGGGGGCAAATTTATCGCTTGAAAAATCAGAATTTAGATCATCAACCCTGAGACCCCAATCTCTTATTACAACAGATAAAACTAAAGCACGGGCGTTTTCTGATTGCATTAAATGCGCATGAAGATTTTGCTTTCGCAAAACATCATAGACCAAATTACCAATCGCTGCCCTATCACCAGAACCTGCAAAACGATGGCTTGCGCCCCAGTTTTTTAGCGCCAAAGACACTGGAGCATGATGCTGCTTTATGATTTCTATAATTTCAATAGCGGCAGATATTCTTCCTGATAGACGCATTTAATAAACCCATATAAAAATTCTATATGCTAAATAAATATAGAATACAACCAAAGTAAAAAAGCCAAGCACATAAACAGCAAAACGAAAATTTACGTTATTAGTGCTAATATGAATGGCGGCGTGTATATAGCGCATAATAACAAATATCCACGCTAAAATTATCTCTACCCAACCAATAGAAAATAAAAAAGAAACAATGATTGCGCAGTAAAATAATATTGGCAATTCAAATTGATTGGCAAATGAATTTGCAACTTGTTGTGCTTTTTGCGGATATTTTTTTGTATCAAGAGCAATGTCTTTTACACTTACTTGTTTGGTTTTAATTGCTTTATAGCGTAAAAATCCAAGCAAAAATAACAATGCAAAGGTAAGAAAAGCCTGAGCAAAAACTGCTCCTAAAAGATATTTTTCAAATAAAGATACTGCTATCATCTGTTGCCTCGATAATTTGGGCTTTCACGAGTGATTGAAACATCATGTACGTGACTTTCATGCAATGCCGCCCCTGAAATTTTGACAAATTTTGCTTCACGAGTAAAGACCTGTAAATTCTTAGCGCCAGTATATCCCATTGAGGCACGCACACCGCCAGCTAATTGATGTAATACACTAGCAACAGGCCCTTTATATGCCACCTGCCCTTCAATTCCCTCAGGCACAAGTTTCATTTGATCATCAACCTCTTGTTGAAAATATCTATCGGCTGAACCACGAGCCATTGCACCAACTGACCCCATGCCCCGATATGATTTATAAGAGCGCCCTTGATAAAGATATGTTTCACCCGGACTTTCATCTGTTCCTGCCAAAAGCGAGCCTACCATTGCGCAACTTGCACCGCCTGCTAATGCCTTTGCCATATCGCCAGAAAATTTAATTCCGCCATCGGCAATGATTGGGATATTATGTTTATCTGCCTCTGCTGCGCACGCCATAATGGCAGCTAATTGTGGCACACCAACCCCTGCAACAATTCTGGTTGTGCAGATTGATCCCGGTCCAATGCCAACTTTAACCGCATCAGCCCCTGCATCAATCAGCGCTAAAGTTGCCTCTGCAGTTGCTACATTGCCTGCAACAATGCGAGAATTGGGGCGCAGTTTTTTAAGTTCACGTACCGCTTCAATTACCCGAACAGAATGACCGTGCGCTGTATCTATCACCACAATATCCGCACCAGCATCAAAAAGTTGTATTGAGCGCTCAAGCCCATCTTTACCCACGCTAGATGCCGCACCAACCCTTAAAGAGCCATTTTTATCTTTAATCGCATTTGGATTAGCAATAGCTTTTTCCATATCTTTAACGGTTATCAAGCCGATGCAATTTTTGCTTTCATCTATTACTAATAATCTCTCAATGCGGTGAGTATGCAATAGACGTTTAGCATCTGATTGGCTAACATCTTTATTTACCGTTACAAGATTTTCATGCGTCATAAGTTCTGAAACTGGTTGTGATTTATTTGAAGCGAAACGCACATCACGATTGGTAAGAATACCAACCAGCTTTCCTGTAGCTCGCCCACCAGTGCCACCATTTTCAACTACTGGAATGCCCGAAATAGAATAGTTTTTCATAAGAGCAAGCGCATCATTTAATGTAGCTTTGGGCCCAATAGTTATTGGATTAACAACCATTCCGCTTTCAAATATTTTTACCTTTGCAACCTCTTTGGCCTGCAACTCAGGAGTAAGATTACGATGTATCACACCCAAACCGCCAGCTTGTGCCATAGCAATAGCCATTGCGCTTTCGGTTACTGTATCCATTGCTGAAGAAAGAATGGGTAATTTTAACTCAATATCATTTGTAATACGAGTAGATAGATCAACATCAGTTGGAAGAATTTCTGATTTTGCAGGCTGAAGTAGCACATCATCAAATGTGAGCGCCGCATCGCCAGTAATAGAAGTAATTATTTTTGCCATTCGCCTTATCCTTAAAATGCAAATTTGAATGAATAGAATCATTATATTATAATACGATTGACACGTGCCATTATCACCAAAAATACTGTTTGGCTACAAAAACTATAAAGGTGTTAGCCCTTAAAACCTCTAGCTATTAAATAGGTCTCAGCGCTATCTTGTCGAGAAGCTTTTGGTTTGGCGTGAAATGTTTTTGTAAAGTTTTTCTTTAACTCATTTAATAATTGATGCTCTGTGCCGCCCTGAAAAACTTTTGCTACGAATGTTCCATTTGGTGCGAGTACGTTAATTGCAAAATCTGCGGCTAGTTCGACCAATGCAATGATACGAATATGATCGGTTGGGCGATGCCCTGTTGTTGGCGATGCCATATCTGAAAGAACAAGATCTGCTTTATGGCCACCAAGTGCCTCTATTAGTTTTTCTGGTGCGTCTTCATCGTTGAAATCTTTTTGTAAAATTATCGTGCCCGGAATTGCACCCATTTCAAGATAATCAATACCAACGATTGAGGGGGTTTTATGGGAGGATTGCACTTCTTTTTCTGCTACTTGCAGCCAACCACCCGGAGCGCAACCAAGATCTACAACTTTCATTCCCGGTTTGAATAATTTATATTTTTCGTGCAATTCTAAAATCTTAAATGCGGCGCGCGATCGATAGCCCTCAGATCTTGCGCGTGCAACATAGGGATCATTTAATTGACGTTGTAGCCAAAGAGTTGAGGATAATTTTCGCTTTTTAGCCGTCTTAACACGAGTTTTAAGCCCCGAATTTGCACGTGAATTAGCCCCAGCTACTCCCTTAACCTTACCTCTATTTGTCCCTTTGCCCATTTTAGCCATTATTTTTCTCTTGTTGGTTTTCTTGATCTAAATTTGTTGGGGTTTTTTCTTTTATCCATATCCATTAAAGAAATTAACATGCCTTCACGCAAACCCCTATCAGCTACCCGAATGTAATCTGTTGTCCATTCACGCCTTATAGCCTCAAAAATTGCACAACCCGGTATTACTAAATCGGCACGATCTGAGCCAATACATTGATGCTCCGCACGGCGTTCATAAGACATAGAGATAAGCACACGCATCGTATCAACTACTTCATCATTTCGCATCATCAAACCATCAACTTGCGATCTATCATAACGCTCAAGCCCAAGATGCAGACCTGCTAAGGTGGTAACAGTTCCCGATGTGCCAATCAGGTGCACATTATGGGATTTAATCATGTCTTTCAATTTATTTGAGCCCTTAAAGTTTTTGAGCTTTTCAGCAACAAAGCCAACCATGTCCTCAAATTTTTGCGCACTTACGTCTTTACCGTCAAATTTTTCTGCAATGGAGACAACGCCAATTTCTAACGATTGCCAAGAGCGAATTGAAGATGCTAATTTGCCATTTTCCTTTGGTCGTCCACCACGAAAATCAAGCCATGCTAATTCTGACGAGCCGCCGCCAATGTCAAACATTAGCGCACCCATTACATCTTTTTCAATTAAATCTCCACAGCCAGTAACCGCTAATTTGGCTTCGGTTTGCTGGTCAATTATTTCTAACTCAAGACCGATTTCACTTTTTACACGAGCCAGAAACTCTTCTGAGTTTTTTGCGCCACGACAAGCTTGTGTGGCAATTAAGCGCATTCTCTTTGGTTTGTGGCGCTCTAACTTTATGGCGCATATTTTTAGCGCTTCAAGCGTGCGCTCAATCGCTTGTTCGTCAAGCATTCCGCTTTGAGAAACCCCCTCTCCAAGCCGCACAATGCGAGAAAAACCATCAATTACCTTAAAGCCATTTTCATTTTTTCGGGCGACCAATAGACGGCAATTATTAGTGCCAAGATCAAGCGCTGCATATATAGGGCTTAGCTTGCGCCGATAGGGATATCTATTATTTCCTGTTCGCCTTTTTTTAGGGGGCATAGCACCATTTGCTTTCGAGCTAGCTTTAATAGCTGGCTTTGAGCCTTTGGGGTTACGCTCCTGTTGATGCAATTCGCCCTTTTCATTCTTTTTATTCTTTGGCAAATTTACATCGGCGAACCGATTTATATCGGTCACTTTATATCCTTTTGCTTGGTCGCCAAAATAGCTAAATTGGCTATTGCGCCCAAAGCACGTATTGTAATAGTTAGGATTTATTCAAACTCGCTTTGATAGACCCTACTAAATTTATTTAAGTGTTTTTAATAAACACAGTCCCAAACCAGATTAATGCATTGGTTCTCAATGTCAATATTAAGAATATAAAAGGGCAAATTTCTATATGTTATAAAGTTTGCTTTTCTTGTTAATTGCTTTATGAGGCTAGAGGGTGTGGACTAATTGAGATAATTTCAAAACAGAGTAATATAATGATAAAGCCAACGATGGCAGCTTTTGCTGAACGTTTTAAGTCGGGTGAGAAAAACCAGCCTAAAAAAATCCCCTTCACACCTAATCGTATAAAAATTGAACTTTTAGCCGGTTTAACTGTTGCTTTAGCGCTTGTTCCTGAAGCGGTGGCGTTTTCTTTTGTTGCTGGGGTGCATCCACTTGTTGGGCTTTATGCAGCTTTTATTGTTGGGCTTATTACCGCGATAATTGGTGGTCGTCCCGGTATGATTTCTGGTGCTACTGGTGCGTTGGCTGTTGTGATGGTGGCACTTGTGGCGCAACATGGGGTTGAGTATTTATTTGCAACCGTTGTTTTGATGGGCATTATGCAAATTCTTGCAGGCATTTTTCATCTTGGTAAATTTATTCGACTTGTTCCGCACCCTGTTATGCTTGGTTTTGTTAATGGCTTGGCGATTGTTATCTTTTTGGCGCAACTTAGCCAGTTTAAGATACGAACCCCTGATGGTGCTGAAGTGTGGATGAGCGGTATGCCGCTTTATATCATGCTAGGGCTTGTTGTTCTCACCATGCTGATTATTTGGCTAATGCCAAAAATCACTAAATTTATTCCAGCTCCGCTAGCGGGCATTGGTATTGTCGCTTTCATTGTTATTTTCTTTGGTATTGATGTGCCACGAGTTGGTGATCTGGCTTCAATTAAGGGTGGTTTGCCGCAATTTTCTATTCCGATGGTTGATCTAAATCTTGAAACCCTAAAAATCATTTTTCCTTATGCAGTTATTTTAGCGGCGATTGGGCTGATTGAAAGTCTTTTAACGCTTAATTTGGTTGGTGAAATTACTGAACGGCGCTCGGGTGCTTCAAAAGAATGTGTAGCGCAAGGCGTTGCAAATACGGTGACTGGATTTTTTGGTGGTATGGGTGGTTGCGCAATGATTGGGCAATCTATGATAAATGTTAAATCTGGTGGGCGCACACGGCTCTCTGGCATTAGTGCGGCGCTGTTTTTATTGGTGTTTATATTATTTGCCTCTGGCTTGATTGAGCAAATTCCTCTTGCCGCTTTGGTTGGTGTGATGTTCATGGTGGTGATTGGAACTTTTGCTTGGCGTTCGTTGGTTATTTTACGTAAAATCCCGCTTATTGATGCATTAGTGATTTTGCTAGTGACGGTGGTGACAGTTGAGCATGATCTAGCAGTTGCTGTTGTGGTTGGGGTTATAGTTTCAGCGCTTGCTTACGCTTGGAGCAATGCTAAGCGCATTCATGCTCATATTGAAACTGATGATAAGGGTGCTAAGATATATAAGATTCAGGGCCCATTATTCTTTGGCTCAGTTGAAGGATTTTCAGAAATTTTTCACCCTGAAAGTGATCCAGAATTAGTAATTGTTGATTTTATGAATTCACGAGTTGCCGATCAATCTGCTTTGCAAGCAATAGAAGATTTGGCTAAAAAATACAAAAAACAGGATAAGATTTTACAATTAAGGCATTTAACTCAAGATTGCCATCGCTTGCTAAAACGTGCAGGGCAGTTAATGGTAGATTCTGATGATGACCCTGAATATCAAGTGGCAGCTGATTATTCTGTTAGGACAGGAACTCTGGGCGGTCATTAATTGTTAAAAATGGGTTTTTGAAAAACATGGATAATCAGCAAGCAATATTAGATATTATGATTGAAGCAGCGCTTGAGGCTGGCGAAGCAATTCTTGAAATATATGAGACTTCCTTTACTAACACCGCAAAAGCTGATGGCTCACCTGTTACTATTGCCGACCAAAGGGCTGAGGATATTATTCTCTCTCATCTGGCGAAGACTGGCATTCCTGTTCTGGCAGAAGAAAGCGCCGAAGCTGGCAAAATTCCAACTTTAGGAAAGCGATTTTTTTGTGTAGATCCGCTTGATGGCACTAAGGAATTTATCAAGAAAAATGGCGAGTTTACGATTAATATTGCTTTGATTGAAAATGGCAAACCTATATTGGGTTTGATTTCTGTTCCTACGCAAGACAAGATTTATTTTGCTAGTGAAGATGGTGCGTTTAAGACAAAAATTATTGACAATAAAATTGGTAAAAAAGAAAAAATTTCTGTTGCTGGGTGTGGCGATATAAAGCTTGTTGCTTCTCGCTCGCACGGTAGCGAATTATTAAAAGAACTTGATATTAAACTCCCCCCCTGTGAAGATGTGTCGGTTGGATCAGCGCTAAAATTTTGTCTTTTGGCTGAGGGTAAGGCTAGGCTTTATCCACGCTTTACTAATACTTATGAATGGGATAGCGCTGCAGGACAAGCTATTCTTGAAGCAGCAGGCGGTGTGGTTCTAACTCTTGATGGATTGCCGCTCACTTATGATAAGGCAAAAGATAATTACCTAAATCCGTTTTTTGTAGCGGCGGATTGTGAAGAGCTTGGCGAGCAAGTTGCTAAATATATGAATGAGATTTGCTCTAGCTAACTATCTTTTATTTTTCACTGCATTGCTTTATGGACCTCCTCATGGTGAGCCTGTCGAACCATAGGTTAATATATGCCTAACAAGCATATGCTTGACAGGCATATGTTTGTTTGATACATACCTGACGAACATAAATGGGGATCAACGAAAATTTGGTTGACATCATCAATACGTGTGTTGCATATATAGAGCACTAGCATAGCGTTACGCATAATATGTGAATGATAATAGTCAATTATATTTACTGCATAGATGTTCAACATATGTCTAATAAACAAAGCTGGGTAACAACATGAACATTCAAGCTCTATGCCTTTCAATTCTTTATGATAAAGATGTTACAGGCTATGAAATTAGAAAACTCTCAACACAAGGGGAGTGTGCCTATTTTGTTGAGGCATCTTATGGCTCAATCTATCCAGCGCTTAACAAGTTAGAGCAAGGCGGTTATGTGACTTCGCGTCAAGAAATCCACGTTGGCTCACCGACCAAAAAGATTTATTCCATTACTGATACTGGGCGTTCAAAATTCCATAATTCATTATTTGATGAATTGGGTGAAGATATTTTTCGCTCCGAATTTTTATTGTTTGCTCGGTTCGCTTCGCTCTTACCCGCAGCACTTGTCAAACAAAGATTAGATGAGCGCATTGAAGGACTTGAGCAAAAACGCCATGGGCTAAAAGAAATGTTAGAAGCGCCATTACAAAAAAGTGACGTGTGGGTATTAAATTACGGATCAAACGTCATTAGTGTTGAAATTGAATATATTAAAACCCATATGCATCAATTAATAGCTTTGGCTGTGCAAGAGGACATGCCAATTTTGGCACAATAATCAGGATATATCTATGAAATTTATTACTTCTTATGGCGTAGCTTTTGTGTTGATTTTACTTGTCGGTGGTTGGCTGGTTACTGGCACATTTATTCAGGGTGGCAATGGGCCTGGTGAAGGCGAAAAATCCATTATAGGCATGTTCGCTGGTGATGACAAAAAGGCAGCCACAAATGATGAACCTGCGGCAGGAGAAACGGCGACAAAAGAGAAAGAAAAAGAAGTTAGTTTACAATCAGTGCGCCTAAGGCTTTTCACCGCACAACAAATGCCAATAGAAGTTCCGCTTCGTGGACGCACAAAGGCAAATGCTACTATTTCAATCAGTGCTGAAACTAGCGGACGAATTGAAGAAGTTCATGTTGTTAAAGGGCAATCGGTAAATGCTGGCGATCTTATTTGCACTCTTGATAGTGGAGTGCGTGAAACTCAGGTTAAACAGGCAAATGCAAGTTTAGCACAAGCAAAAGCAAGCCTTTCCCAAGCGCAAGCCGATTTTGAAACCAACAAGAATTTACGGGAGAAAGGTCTTTCCTCTGCCAATAGCGGACGTTCCTTTGAAGTGCAGCTACAGGTTGCAAAATCTTCTCTTGCTGGGGCGCAAGCATCTCTTGAGAGCGCTAATTTGGAATTAGAGCGCACAAAAATACATGCAAAAGTCAGCGGCATTGTGCAAGACCCACTCGCCAATGTTGGTGATATGATGGGAGGCGGCACTGCTTGTGCAACATTGGTTCAGCTTGATCCAATGTTATTTGTTGGCAAAGTTGCAGAAACTAAAGTTTCTCTTATTAAAGAGGGCATGAGCGCAAAAATTACAACGATTGGCTCACAAGTTATGAACGGCAAAGTTAGCTATATTAGCTCAAGTGCTGATGAGGAAACACGCTCTTTTAATGTTGAAATAGAAATGGATAATTCAAAGGGGTTAATTCGCTCGGGCCTTAGTGCCAGCGCAACTATTACTGCTGGAGAAATAAAAGCGCACCTTATTCCTCAATCTACTTTAACGCTTAATTCTGACGGTGCTATTGGGGTTAAAATTGTTGACCTTGAGAAAAAAGTTCATTTTGTTGAAATAACAATTATCAAAGATAATAATGATGGAGTTTTTGTGCTTGGATTGCCAGACAAAGCGCCAATTATTATTTTTGGGCAAGAATATGTGGTTGATGGGCAAATAGTTGAACCCACAATGATTGAAGCGGAGCAAGCATCATGATGAATATGCTTGAGGCGATATTACGCCGCCCCAGAACCGTTCTCACCGTAATGCTTATTATGCTTGTTGCTGGCATTTATGCTTTTATGACATTGCCTCGTGAGGGCGAACCCTCCATTGATATTCCATATCTTAGTATCAGCACCGTGCAAACGGGCATTTCCCCAAGCGACGCAGATAGGCTTTTGGTGCGTCCGCTTGAGGCCGAATTAGCCAATCTTGATGGTCTGAAATCTATGCGCTCTTATGGCAATAATAATAGCGCCACCATCATTTTAGAATTTGAAATGGACGTTGATATTGATGATGCAGTGCAGGACGCAAAGGATGGGGTGGATAGAGCCAAGCCAAACCTGCCAGATGATGCAAATGATCCAAGTGTAACTGAAATTTCTATTGATGATTTTGGCACGATAACCATTGCTCTTTATGGGCAAATACCCGAAAGAGCAATCAATAAGATCGCTCTTGAATTAAAGGAAGATCTCGAGGGGATTGGTAATGTTCGTGAGGTGGAAATATCTGGCGACAGAGAGGAAGTTTTAGAGGTCGTTATTGATCAGTTAAAACTAGAATCTTATAATTTAACCGCCAATGATTTATTTGACGCTTTGGCAAAAAATAATCTGATAATTCCTGCTGGACGATTAGATACGGGTCAGGGGCGGTTTGCGGTAAAAGTCCCAGGACTTATTGAAAGTGCCGTTGATGTTTATAATTTACCGCTAAAAACCTCTGATGATAAAGTGGTCACTTTTTCAGATGTAGCTACAATTTCACGTACTTTTAAGGACGCAACCAGTTTTACAAGGGTAAATGGGCAACCAGCGCTTATATTATCGGTGCAAAAAAAGCTGAACACTAATATTTCTGATATTTCTAAAGCTGTTAGGGAGGTCACTGCAGAACATGCAAAGGACTGGCCGCAGACTTTACAATATTCTTTCATGATTGATATGGCAAAATTCTCAACAAGAATGTTTAACTCACTACAAGCCTCAGTTTTTACCGCAATTTCATTAGTGCTAATTGTTTCAATCGCATTATTGGGTTTGCGCCCTGCACTGTTAATTGGTTTTTCTATTCCTGTTTCATTTATGATTGGGTTTTTGTTTTTGCAATTTATGGGCATGACCATTAATATGATGATTATGTTTGGGCTTGTTTTAACCGTTGGCATGTTGGTTGATGGCGCTATTGTGGTTACTGAATATGCCGAGCGTAAAATTTCTGAAGGCTTGAGCCGACAAGAGGCCTTTATTCAAGCAGCAAAAAGAATGTTCTGGCCTATTGCCTCTTCGACCGCAACAACTCTAGCGGCGTTTTTACCGCTACTTATGTGGCCGGGAATTATTGGTAAATTTATGTCCTATCTGCCAATAATGGTAATAGTTACGCTAACATCATCGCTAATTGTTGCAATGGTTTTTATTCCAACTGTCGGACGATTTGTTGCTCGCAAGAAAGTAAGTGAAAAAGAAAAAGCCCATGCTCAAGTACTTTCTGGCTCGGCTAAATTTGACATTAAAGAAGTCCATGGCATGACGGGAGGCTATGTTCGCTTTTTATCATTTTTGGTTAAGCACCCAATAATATCGCTTAGTGTTGGGTTTTCATTGGTTGGTGGGGCGTTCTTCATATTTGCCTCTAACCCAACAGGCACGGTTGCATTCCCTGTGATTGAACCTGAATATGCAACTGTTGCTGTTACTACTCAGGGCAATTATTCACCCGTTGAAATACGAGGTATTTTACTTGAAGTTGAAAAAGAGGTTCTAAAAGTTGCTGGCATTGAAAATGTAACAATGGGTTTTGGCTCATCTGGTGCTGTTGCCTCTACCCCACCTGATACAATCGGAAATTTTCAACTTGAATTGATAGATTATAAAAATAGACGAAAAGCTAAAGAAATATTTGATGAGGTAATAAAAAACACTGAAAATATTTCAGGAGTTGGTATTGAACTTATTGGAATGGAAGATGGGCCGCCTGCTGGCAAAGATATAAATTTACGAATTGAAGCAAGTGAGTATGAACTGCTTGCACCAGTAATCGCTAAAATTCGTGATTATGTTGACAATGAGTTGGGTGATGTAGTTGCGATTGAAGATGGTCGTCCTAAACCCGGTATTGATTGGGAGATAAAAGTTGATAGAGATATGGCGGCACGCTTTGGCATAGGGATTCGTGATCTTAGCCCATATATCCAGCTTGTTACAACTGGGGTAAATCTTGGCACTTACCGCCCCGATGATGCTATTGATGAACTTGATATTGTTGTGCGCCTGCCAAAAGATCAACGCTCATTTGATGCGCTTGATTCTATGCGAATAATCACCCGAAATGGGCTTGTACCTGTTTCAACATTTATCACTCGTGAGCCAGTGCAAAAAATTTCTTCTATTGCTCGTTGGGATCAAAAATATCGCATGAATATTGGAGCGAACGTTAGCGGTGTTGATGGAAACGGCAAAGATATAACTTCATCTGATAAGGTGGCGCAATTAAAAGAGTGGACTTCGAGCCAAACATGGCCTGATGGCGTGGAGCTTGTCTATGGTGGCGCTGACGAACAAACAAATGAAACAAATGCCTTTATGATACAAGCTGGGATTGGGGCAATGTTCTTGATGTTCTTAATTTTACTGACGCAGTTTAATAGTTTTTATCAGGTTTTTGTAACGCTCTCAACCGTTGTGATGGCGGTGGCTGGTGTGCTGTTGGGTATGTTGGTGACGGGGCAGGCGTTCTCTGCCATTATGACAGGAGTTGGAATTATTTCGCTGGCTGGCATTGTGGTGAATAATTCAATTGTGCTGATTGACACTTATAACCGCTTTAGGCGCAAGATGAATATTGATCCGCAAACTGCTATTTTAATGACCGCCGCCCAACGTATCCGCCCCGTTATGCTAACCACCATCACAACTATTTTTGGTCTGTTGCCAATGGCGATGGGCGTAACTCTAAATTTCTTTTCTCGCTCAATAGAAATTGGCTCAATCGCTGGCTCTTGGTGGATACAATTAGCAACCGCTGTTATTGCTGGCCTGTCTTTCTCTACCCTTCTAACTCTGGTTCTAGTGCCTGTTATGCTAACTGCACCATCAACTATTTGGGCTTCGATTAAAAATATTGGAGCGAAAGGCAGGGCCAAGAAATTGGCTGAAGCTGAAGCAAAAGCTAATATGAAGGAAGATGCTCCTGAAGTTGATAGTACGAAGAAATATATTAAAAAGGGTAAGAAGAATGATGAGGCTTTGGCTAAGGAAGCTGCTGAGTAGTGGGAGTTTAACCCAAACACTTCATGCGATCATCACTTTTTAAGTTTGACCCCCCACCCGCTTTTTTACCTAACCCCACCCTCAATCCCTCCCCGCGAGAGGGAGGCAGATTGAGTTTGTGTTTAATCCTATAAAAGCCAATACTCCGAGCCAAGTCCCCCTTGCGGGGAGGGATTGAGGGTGGGGGGGTAGAATAAAACCCTAAAGCTGCTTTTCTTTTGCCTTACGCAACTGCTCTTCTGCTTCACTTGCCTCACGCTGGCGATCCCACATTTGTGCATAAAGGCCTTTTTTGCTAAGTAATGCTCTATGTTTACCACGCTCAACGATTTCACCTTTTTCTAGCACTATAATTTCATCAGCATTGATAATGGTTGAGAGCCTATGCGCTATAACTAGAGTTGTGCGCCCTTTTGAAACTGCATCTAATGCCGATTGAATTTCACGCTCGGTTTTTGTATCAAGCGCTGAGGTTGCTTCATCAAGAATTAAAATTGGTGGGGCTTTTAATATTGTTCTGGCTATCGCTACTCGTTGCTTTTCACCACCCGAAAGTTTTAACCCACGCTCGCCAACTCTTGTTTCATAGCCTTTAGGAAGCGAGGCAATGAACTCACCAATTTGCGCCATTTTTGCCGCTTCTTCTATTTCAGCTTGAGAAGCATTAGTACGACCATAGGCAATATTATAACCTATCGTGTCATTAAACAAAACCGTATCTTGCGGCACCATGCCAATGGCTGCACGAAGGCTTTTTTGTGTAATGGTGCGCACGTCTTGTTTATCAATTTTTACATTACCGTTTGAAATATCATAAAACCGATAAATAAGCCTTGAAATTGTGGATTTTCCAGCACCTGATGGCCCAACAATGGCAATAGTTTTGCCTGCTGGCACTTCAAAACTTACATTTTTTAATATCGGTCTATCTTCATCATAGTGAAAAGAAACATTTTCAAAACTCACAACAGGGCCAGTTATTTTTAGAACCTTTGCATCTGGCGCATCTTCAATTTCGGGGTCTTTATCAAGTAGCATGAACATTTCTTCAATATCGGCTAGGCCTTGACGTATCTCACGATATACCGAGCCAATAAAATTTAGTGGACGATAGATTTGCATCATAAATGTATTGACCAGCACAAAATCACCGATTGTCATTTTGCCTTCCATCACACCATTTGCCGACATTATACCTATGACAATCATGCCAGTCCAAAATATTAGCCCCTGCCCAAAATTTAACATTCCAAGCGAAGTCCACATTTTTATGGCGGCTTTTTCATAATTTGCCATCGAGCTATCAAAACGTTTAGTCTCTAACTCTTCATTGCCAAAATATTTCACGGTTTCATAATTTATCAAACTATCAATGGCTTTTGAATTGGCCTCAACATCGCTCTCATTCATCGCACGGCGAATTGCAATGCGCCAATTTGATGCCCGAATGGTGAAAAATATATAGGTAAAAATTATCGTAAGTAGCACGCCCAAAAATTGCACACCAAACAGCCAAATAAAAATAATTGAAACAATTATAAATTCAACAAAAGCTGGCGCAGTATTGAGCATTGTAAAGCGCACAATGGTTTCTATGCCCTTTGTACCACGCTCAATTATACGAGAAAGACCGCCCATATGGCGCTGAAGGTGAAAACGCAGCGAGAGTTTATGTAAATGAATAAAGGTTTTGCGAGCTAATTGGCGCACCGCATGTTGCCCAACCCTTGCAAAAAGCACATCTCGTAATTGCTGAAATAGGCTATCCATAATATTAGCAATACCAAAAGCAATTACCAGCACTATTGGCACTGCAATACCCATCATAAGTTCTGGATTATCTGCGTTTTCCCCTAGTGAATCTATAATGCCCTTATAGGCAAATGGTATTAAGGTTGTGGCGACCTTTGCCAACATCAAAGCGCCAATGGCGGCCATTACTCGTAATTTTAGATCAAGCCTATCGGAGGGCCACATATAGACCCAAAGGTTTTTTATAGTTGAAAAAAGCGAGCCTTCATCAGCGCTAATTTTTGGTTTGTTTTCACTCATTACTGCTTTGCCTTTTTAGCTATATTTGCCTTTATTTGTGTTTTTAGATAAGCATCAAAATCTGCTTGCATTTCATCAAGACGCTCAAGACAAATAGTATAACAATTTTTTGTACCCTCAGATTTTCTCTTAATTAATCCAGCCTCAAGCAGCACCTTTATATGTTGCGAAATGGTGGATTGCGCCAAGTTGATTGATTTAGTTACGTCAGCGCAACAGCAAGTATTGCTTTCTCTCTTGTCGCCGTTGTTCGCTTCGCTCTCGACCCCGACACCCCCGCCATTATTCTTGTCGCCGTTGTTCGCTTCGCTCTCGACCCCGACACCCCCGCCATTATTCTTGTCGCCGTTGGTCTCATTTTTTCTTGCCGCCGTTGGTCGCTTCGCTCCCGTCCCCGGCACCCCCGCCATACTCCCGACCCCGCCGCATTTTTGCGCAATAATACGCAAAATATTGAGCCTTGCTGGGTGAGCAAATGCACGAAGAGCAAAGGCTAGATTTTTATCACTTGAAATTTTTTCCTTCATCGTAAATTTACGATAAAGACTATATTTATAAAATCAAGCCTTTAGTTGCTAGATTTCATTAATTTATAGGTAATTGATTCATATAGCGCTTCAAAAGAAGCGTCGATTATATTGGGTGAAACGCCTATTGTTATCCACCTTTCACCGCTTTCATCTTTGCTCTCAATTAGCACTCTAGTAACAGCGCCAGTACCACCATCAAGAATACGCACCTTAAAATCTACCAGCTCTAAACCTCTAATAATATCGCTATATTTGCCGAGATCTTTTCGCATTGCTTGATCAAGCGCATTAACAGGGCCGTTGCCCTCAGCAACCGACATGAACAGCTCGCCTTCGATATTTATCTTTACCACAGCTTCTGAAACGGTGACTAATTCGCCTTTAACATTATGACGACGCTCGATTGAGGTGCGGTAGCCCTCGACCTCAAAATATTTAGGCAAAGTGCCAAGAGCTTTGTGCGCTAAAAGCGCAAAAGAAGCGTCTGCTCCATCATAAGAATAGCCCCTCGCCTCTCTTTCCTTTACCTGTTTTAATAAAGCGCTTAGGCGTTCATCATTTTTATCAACTTCTATATTATGCCTTTTTAGCGCCACCAAGAGATTAGATTTGCCCGCTTGTTGTGACATTTTTATTGAGCGTTGATTACCAACCAATTCTGGCTCTATATGTTCATAGCTTTGAGGGTCTTTTATCAATGCTGAGGCGTGAATACCAGCTTTTGTAGCAAAAGCTGAGGAGCCAACATAGGGGCTATGATCATTTGGCGCACGGTTTAATATATCATCAAATGCACGTGAAATATGGGTTAGTTTTTTTAGTTGCTCGTTATTTATTGATAGGCTGAATTTTTTAGAAAACTCATTTTTTAGCATAAGAGTTGGAATTAGCGTGATAAGATTTGCATTGCCGCAGCGCTCTCCTATTCCCCCTAATGTGCCTTGCACTTGGCGCACCCCCGCTCGCACCGCCGCTAAAGAATTGGCGATGGCGTTGCCAGTATCATTATGAGCATGAATACCTAGTTTTTCACCTGGGCAAATATCTAAGATTTCACTGACAATCTGCTCTATTTCAAAAGGTAATGTACCGCCATTTGTATCGCAAAGCACCACCCAATTTGCGCCTGCATCAAGCGCTGTTTTGATGCAAGATTTTGCATAATTTGGGTTTGCTTTATAACCATCAAAAAAGTGCTCGCAATCTAGCATGGCTTCTTTTTTTGCATTAATCGTTGCTTTAATTGATTGCTCAATCGAGATTAGATTTTCTTCAAGGCTAATACCAAGTGCTTGCTCAACTTGTTTGTCCCACGCTTTTGCTACAAAGCAAATTGCGTCTGATTTTGCATCGATTAGAGCTTTAATTCCGACATCATTTTCTATTGAGCGCCCTGCTCTTTTTGTCATACCAAAGGCCGTAAAAACTGCATTTTTAGTGCGTTGTTTGCTAAAAAACTTGTCATCAACAATATTTGCACCCGGATATCCGCCCTCGATATAATCAATACCTAATTCTTCAAGCAAAGAAGTAATAGAAATTTTATCCTCAAGCGAAAATTCAATTCCTGTGGTTTGCGCACCATCTCTAAGGGTCGTATCGAACAAGTATAATTTTTGTTTCTTCATTTTATTTTCCATCTGAAGTTATAATTATTTCAACGCAATAAAAACTACAATTATTGTAATGAGCGACACCAAAATGATTTTAGCAACAAAGGTATAGATTAGCCATTTGGGCATTTTATTCTTATCATCTATTTTGCTTTTGTTAGTTGGAACAGTCATTTCTTGCTTAGCTTTCCGTTTTGGTTTCATTATCTGGATGCTGATTTGATTTGACACAAGACATGAAATCTTGCCATTCATCGCTAATTTCACTACTTGCAGGCAGGCTACATAAGCCGTCAAAAAACGGCAATTTATCTGCTGTATTCACCTGAAAAACTGGTGCAATTTTTGCTGGATCATCAAATGATCCAATAGAAAATTCAAGCCCAAATTTTGTTTCATAAGCTAATGGTGTTCCGCAATTTTCGCAAAACCCACGCCTTGCCATGTTAGAACTGGCAAACCATTTGGGTTTTCCCCGTGTCCACTTGCCATCATTCACTGTTACTAAAGCACCAAAAAAACTGCCATAGGCTTTTTGGCACATACGACAATGGCAAATTGAAGGGCGCCCAAAATTGCTGGCGCAAAAGCGTACTGCGCCACATTGGCAACCGCCTGTTAGAATTTCACTCATTTTTTGATCTCCCAAGAAGTTATGCGTTCGCCAGTTTTTTCATCTTTGCCATCTTTAAGAGAAATTCCAGCCGTCGCTAATTCATTGCGGATAATATCAGCCTCTTGCCAATTCTTCTCACTAAGAGCTTGAAGTCTTAAGGAAATTTGCCTTTCAATTAAAACTACGTCAACACCTTGGTTTTGATTTTCTCTTGCTTGTTGGAACTCTTGCATGGTTGCAAAATTCACCAAGCCAAGCAGTTGCAACGACCCGAACAGACGATTGGCATTATGCAGTTTTTTACCCGATGCGTGACGGTGCAGATGCGAGATAACTCCTGACATATTCATGTCATCAGCAAGCGCAAATAGCAGTTTTGAACATGGGCCAAGAGCCTCAATTTCTACACGATTCGCTTCGTCAAATTTTAAACCAAGAGCAAGAATTGTGTTTTTCCACTTGCCAAGAATCTTCTCCGCTTCCTCCAGTCTGGCAACACAAAAATCTATTGGCTCTTTATAATTGGTCATTAACATGGCAAGGCGCAATACATCTCCTGGCCATTTTTTATCGCCAAACTTATCGCTTTCAAGCAATTCACTTATGGTGATGAAATTGCCGTCAGATTTTGACATCTTTTTGCCTTCAATTTGCAAAAAACCATTATGAAGCCAATAGTTTGCCATTTTATCATTATCATGTGCACAGCAAGATTGCGCAATTTCATTTTCGTGATGCGGGAAAATTAGATCTAGTCCGCCGCCATGAATATCAAATTGTTTTCCAAGCAATGCCTCGCTCATAACTGAACATTCGAGATGCCAACCTGGTCGCCCCCTGCCCCACGGGCTTTGCCAACCCGGCTCGCTTTCGCTTGAGAGTTTCCAAAGAACAAAATCGCCAGGATTTTTCTTATGCTCCTCAACCTTTATACGTGCGCCAGCCTTTTGTTCATCTAGTTTGCGATTTGATAATGCACCATAATTTTTCATCGAATTAACATCAAATAACACCTCGCCACTTGCAACATAGGCGTGCTTCTTTTCAATCAAAAGTTTGACCATTTCTATCATACCATCAATATGATCGGTGGCTCTTGGCTCAAAACTTGGTTTAAGGCACAATAACGCTTTTACATCTTTATGAAATTGGTCTGTGGTTTTTTGCGTTACTTTTTTTATCGCTTCATTTAATTCTAAATTTGGAAAATCTTGTGCGGCACGAGCATTTATCTTATCGTCAACATCTGTGATATTGCGCACATAGGTTACATGATTTTCTCCATAAACATGACGCAACAGGCGAAATAGCACATCAAACACTATTACTGGTCTTGCATTGCCAATATGGGCATAATCATAAACCGTTGGCCCACAGACGTATAGGCGCACATTATCCGTTTTTATTGGGACAAAATCCTGCTTTTTACGGCTAAGCGTATTATAAAGTTTGATTTTTATTTTACTATCAATTGTCATTTATGCCTCAAAAATACTGGTCTAGCATTAGCAGGCTCGGATATGTTCGAAGAAAAGGAAAAACCGCGCCGCTAACAGATTTAGCGAATAATAATGCAGGTAATAATGCAAATTTGGCTCAGGTGTCTCATGTGGCTAGTTTGGCGTTGTTAAAAAATAAAAGCAAGTAAAAATTAAAAAACACGATTAGACACACAATATTCAAGTTTTCTTGCGATAAAGGAAATTAATAATCAAATTTTTATATAGTAATGATATTAGCATTTGATTCTAATAAGATTTGCACATAAAAAAATAAGGAGCATTTAGTGAAACTAGTATCAGCACTTAGACTGCTTGCTTTTTTATTTGTTAGCATTTCATTGCTTCTGCAAAGCAATGTAGCTTTTGCACAATCTAATTCATGCTCAAAACTCACTCAAACCTTGCGCTCACTTGATAGAAATAGAGATTACCGCTCATATAAGAGGAATAACGCAACATATCAGGCAATAGCTAAGGATCTAAAACAACAAGAAAGCAAATTTGTTCGTGGTGGTTGTCAAAAACAGCTAAATGCAAAGCAAAAACTCTCAGGCGCATGTAGAATTGTTGCAAGAAAAATCTTAAAGGGTCGCTCAAATCTTGAAAAATTAAAAAACAATATTGGCACTGGGCAAATGGTAGCAGAACAAAGAAAGCAGGTTTTGCAACAAATTGCTTCTCGTGGATGTAATAATCAAAATAATAATTCTCGATCAAGTGCTAGTGTGCAACGAACTAATCAACCTACAAAAACGCTTTTTGATATATTATTTGGAAATAGTGGAAATGAAATTCAAGCAGATGATTTTGAAACTACCACTAATCTCTCAACTATTCGCACGGTTTGTGCGCGCTCATGCGATGGGTATTTTTGGCCAATAAGTTTTTCTACAACAGAACAATATCTTTTAGACGATGCTAGGCAATGCAAAATTGAAGCAAAAGGTGCTGATGTTGATTTGTTTTATTATCGTAATCCGGGTGAGCGAGCTGAAGATATGATTTCAATTTCTGGCAAGCCCTACACATCAACGCTAAACGCTTTTCGCTATCGCAATGAATATGATCAATCTTGCGCTATTAAGCGAAATGTGAATTTTGGATCTATGCAATTAGTTGCAGCTAAAGAGGGCGAAACATCTCGCATAATGATAAGTTTTAACGATATTAATTTCCCCTTACCTCTTCGTGATCCTCGCCAAACACAAGAAGTGGTTGTTGCTCATGCTGTTACTACTATCCCACTACCAATTCCTCGCCCCTTACAAGAGGGAGAAGATGCGCCAGAAATACGTCTATCAGCTACTCCAAAAAGCAATGAGCCGCTAAGAAGTTTTACTCTAAATGGCAAAAATATTAGGATAGTCGGGCCAGACACTCCTTACGCCCAATTAGGGGAAGAAGGAGTTTGAGCTTATATGAAGAAAAGTTATTTGCTTTTAGCAAAGCAAAATACCTTCCTTGTCATATTGAGTGCAAGCCGAAACATCTTTTTATCGTGCTAGTGCAACAACCCAATGCGCCAGAACTAGTACACACCCTTAAAGGCTACCAAAAGTTCTAACCTAAAGGCGTAGTTTAATTTTAGTAAACTAAGGACGCAAGCAACCTCCGCCCATAAAGCGGGGGCTGTTTTTTTAAAGAAATATTATTGTTAACTTAAAGCCCTTCAATAACACCCTTTAATTTCTCACGAACTTCACCAGCAATAGCGCCAAGCTCTTCATTACCAACTGCCATCATTGATGCCATAGGATCAACCGCAGAAACAAGCACCTTGCCCTCATCAGTAACTTGTACAATTACATTACACGGCAACATTGTGCCAATTTGCGGCTCAGCAAGCAGCGCCTTATGTGCAAAAGCTGGATTGCACGCACCAAGAATCATATAGGGGCGAAAATCCACATCAATTTTTTTCTTAAGAGTTGCCTTAACATCAATTTCAGTCAATACACCAAAACCTTCATCAGCAAGCGCTGAAGTAACTTTTTCAATCGCTTCATCAAATGAAAGATCGACCTGTTTATCAAAATAATAGCTCATTAAATTTCTCCATTGTATATTAGTTTCTTCTAATATACACATTAAATAATAAAACACCAGTAAATAATAATTGATTAGAAAATAATTTAATCTCTTAACTCAAGCTGATCATTCATTACCGAATAACCCGAAAGCGTTTCAAGAAAACTCATTCCCAAAAGGCTAGTTTCTAATAAATTATCTTGGGAAATAAAAGCCTTGATATTTTTGCGTTCAATATCCCCAATCACTATATTATCTAGCACAATGGAGGCGGCATGAGTTATGCCATTGGCGGTTTGCACTCTTATATTATAGCGTAAATTATCGCTATTTACACCAATTTTTTGTGCGTCTTGATGGGTTAAAACCACCACAGTTGCTCCAGTATCAAAAATCATATTCAGATTAATATTTTCAACTTTTGCATTTACCTTGAACGAGCCGCCTATTGAGCGATGAAATAAAGCAATTCTTCCGTTCTCAGAAACTATTGCGCTTCCGGGCGCAAGCTCACCTGATAAACGCCCAGCAAATTTACCAATATCTTCACGAAACACATAGGCCGCAATGGCGATGGCAAAAATACCCGCCCATAATAAAATAGCGCTAAGCATTTCAGAGAATTTTATACGCCTGCTAAATGCCCCGCCAGCCACCAAAATCAGCACCATAAGTAGTGCAATAATTTGCCCCGTTTGCTCTTGGCTTAAACCAACCAATGAGCCAGCATCGGCAGAAATAATTAGCGCTAAGCCAATAGAAATAAGTAAAGCAATTCCGATAAATAACATTTTTTCTTTCATATATTTAAGGCAATTAAAAAGCCGCTAAAAGCCGCTATTTCTAATAAGGCCTGTAATGCACCAATTAAGTCACCTGTTTGACCAGCGATTAATTTTTCACAGGTTCTTGTCCAAAATAGGGTAATTATAACCATAAAAATAAAAGCTAGAATAAGCGCAAAAATCCCAGCAAATGGCGCAACCAAAATTAGGTTAAAAATAAAGGCAAACACTAAGCCAACTATAAAGGGTATCTTTTTTAATACTCCTGCTGAGGCAGATGCACCTTGCTTTCTAGCGCTAGGCAATTTGACCACCAAATAAAGCGCAGATGAGCGAGCCAAAATACTTGCGCCAAGCATAAGAGCAGCGCTGGCGAGCGGCGCGATAGCGGCGATTGCCCCAAGTGCAAAAACTCGTAAAGCAATATAAAGCACCAGCGCAATCACCCCATAAGTGCCATGTCTGCTATCTTTAAGAATATCTAATCGTTGTGCTTTATTTTGCCCACCAAACAAAGCATCAAAACTATCGGCAATAGCGTCCTCGCTCATAGCGCCCGTAATAAGCGCATATAGGCCAATAGCAATAGAAGCGGCAAAAAGCGGTGGCAGACCAATAATAAGCGAAATAAATAATAATAGGGCAGGAGGAAAACCAATGAGCAAACTAGCAAAAGGCAGGGCGGGGGCAATATTATTTAGAATTGGCGCATTATGCGCATCACCAAGAGGCAAGCGTGAATAAAAGCTAATTCCCATTTTAAGGTCAGAAATAAAATTTCTTTGCACAGTTTCCTCTAAATTATCATTGCCAGCCGTTTTGCGAATCTGGCATTGTTTTTTAATCAATTTCATCTCTCATTCGAGCTAATACTAGGAGCAATAATGTCTAGCGAGAAAATTTCAAAATTACCAGAACCTTATGTGGATTTTGACCTTTTAATTCATTCAGTGCCTAACGGTGATGAGTTAGCAGTTGCAAAAGTTAGAGAGCATGATGCGCAATTAACAAAGCCAGCTGGTTCGCTAGGTGAGCTTGAAGCATTGGTGCGCCATTTGGCACGCTGGCAAGGCAAAGAAAAACCAACATTGGAAAATCCAATGGTAGCAATTTTTGCAGGCAATCATGGCGTAACAGCGCAAGGAATTTCGCCTTTTCCTGCTGAAGTAACGATGCAAATGGTTGCAAATTTTAGCGCTGGAGGGGCAGCAATTTCACAAATTTGCGCTCTTCACCAACTAAACCTACGAGTGTTTGAATTGGCTCTAGAAATGCCAACCAAAGATTTTACGATTGAGCCAGCACTTAGCGACAAAGACTGTGCAGCAACTATTGCTTACGGCATGGAGGCAATCGCTGGAAATCCTGATCTGCTATGCATAGGTGAAATGGGCATTGGAAATACTACGGTTGCAGCGGCGCTTTATGCAGCAATTTTTGGTGGCACGGGGGCTGATTGGGTAGGTCGTGGCGCTGGAATTGATGATGATGGCCTAGCGAAAAAAGCGGATGTTGTAGATAAGGGCTTAGCGCTACATTTAGGTGGAAAACGCCACCCATTAGAAATTTTAGCTCGTCTTGGTGGACGAGAAATCGCTGGCATGGTTGGGGCAATAATTGGCGCACGACACAAAAACATTCCAATAATTATTGATGGATTTGTAGCAAGTTCTGCCGCTGCAATTATTTATGGTGTAAATCCTAATGCGCTAGATCATTGTATTTTTGCGCACACATCAAACGAAAGCGCCCATCAAAAAGCACTTGATGAAATGGGCAAGGTTGCATTGCTAGATTTAGGTATGAGATTGGGCGAAGGTTCGGGTGCGGCTTTAGCGGCGGTGTTAGCTAAAACCGCCCTGCATCTACACAATAATATGGCAACTTTTGCGCAAGCGGCGGTTTCTGGGAAGTCAGAATAAGTGCGGAACTAATGCTCTATCAAAGCACTAAATCAACATCACTTTTATATCTTTTACTGATTGGCAGTTCGCTTCCATTATTTAATTTTACTACCCATTTACGCCCTGATTTTTTAACCTTAATAATTGCATCACTAGCGATCCAGTGCGAGCGATGAATGCGTAGCCCAGGGTAGTTTTGTAGCTCTTTGATAGCATCAGAAAATTTCATATATATCATTTCAACGCCCTTATCAGTTTGCACATCAACATGATGGTCATGGCTTGAGAGCGAAATGAGTTTCCTGCCCAGTTTCTTTGGAAGCCTGTCCATAAAGCGTAATATATCTTTGTCGGTTTCAATCGCTATTTTGGCGACTTCCTTCTTGTGTTTTGCTTTGTTTGAAAGGCTTTTGGCAAAATTAGAGAATAGATGTAGCGAAGTAATTGTAATTCCAATTATAAAAACCGTAGACCAAAGCCATGGTAATTTTTCTAAGGGGAAGGTGATATTTCTAAAAAATACATTATTATAATATATTAAAACCGTAGCGGGAATAGTTGTAAGGAATACGATGAAAGAATATCGTAAATATTTAGAAGAATTTTTAAATATCTTAAAATGGCTAAAAAAATAGACAATAGACCAAAATATTGCACCGCAACCCAAAACTGCAACAGCCCAAAAAACTAAGCGCATAAAAAAAGACAGGTCATAAAACGTTCCAAATGGACCAATAAAAGCAAAAATAAACACAGTACTAATAGAAATTAGCATTTCTCTTTGCCAGCTATATTCCTTCAAAAATGATTTCAAAACTTCCTCCAAAATCTATAAATTACAATAATTTCCAACCAAATATAAACACGCTTATAATCATTCATAATAAAATATCTTAATTATATAGTGAATAAACATGCAAATTCACGAAGAATATTACAGTTTCACGAAGTTGACCCCCTCAAACCCTTGCTCACTAATTTTCGTTCTGGCTTTACTGCACTGAAATTTATGGATTCAATTTATGGATTCGATTCGAGCGATGATAGATGGCTGGTGCGCTCTCTTCTTGGCTATCAGAAATGTATTTAGGGGAATTAAGTGAATATTTTTAAGGTTTCAAAAACAAACAAGTCACTAGTAACTTCAACTATTATTGCCTTGCTGGCTTCAACGGCATTTTCGCCTATATTGGCCGTAGAATATATAATTGATGATACAACAAATGTTCAAAACGGTGGCAACACCTTGAACGCAGGTGATAGCCTGACTATTCTTAGTACCGGTGTGATAAATATAAACACCTTCATTGTACATGCCGTATCTGCCACTAACGGCTCAACCACCATCAACAATTATGGCGCAATAAATGCGCTTAGTCCCGCCTCAATAGGCATATTTGCTTCGAGCAATCTCAACACCATTAGCAATTATGGCGTAATTGATACAGTTGGAAACAACGGCAATGCAATAGAAACCACTGGCAATAACAACATCATTCTCAATGCGGGTATCATTACTACTCAAGGAAATTGGGCTAGGGGCATAGAGGCTGTTGATAGCAATACAATCACCAATGTGGGCACCATTACTACTCAGGGATTTCAAGCTTATGGCATACAGATTGGTAGTGGCAATACAATCACCAATATGGGCACCATTACTACTCAGGGAGCTTCCTCTGCGGGCATAACGGCTTTTGATAGCAATACAATCACCAATATGGGCACCATTACTATTCAGGGAGGTTTTGCTGCAGGCATGCAGATTAGTGATAGCAATATAATCAGCAATGTGGGCACCATTACTACTCAGGGAAATTTTGCTAATGGAATAGAGGCTATTGATAGCAATGCAATCACCAATGTGGGCATCATTACTACTCAGGGAGCTTTCTCTGCGGGCATTAAGGCTCGTGATAATAATATAATCAATAACTCAGGCTATGTGGTCAGTATGCAGAGTAATTCATTTTCATTCTCTAGCTTCGGCGGCCACACCAACACACTCAATCTAACAGCTCCCTCTTTTATCGGCGGAACGATTGATCTAGGTGATGCCACAACTCTGAACATCACCACTGGGCGCTCGCAATCTAACTTGTGGCAATTTGACCCAACCGATCTTGTTGGTGGCGCACCCACTATCAACGGTGACGTCCCTTGGGCATATAATGTTGCTACTGGAGCTTTCGCAACTATTGATCCAACAGCCCTTTCCGCCGCACCAAATATGGTCGCCGATATGGCTGGCTCACTTTCAGATGTTGCTCGCAATAATGGCGGTGATGATAATTGGTGGCTAAGCGGCTTTGGTAGCTGGTCAGGTTATGACGCTAATGGCATTTATAATGATTATTATAATTATGGCGGCGGCATAGTTGGCGGTATTTCTTCTCAGGTTAGCGATGGTTTTAATGTTGGCGCAATGGCTGGTTATGGTGTTAATTATCTTACAGTAAATTCCAAATGGAAAACCTCACAAACTATAAATTCAAAAGGCGTAGTTGGTGGTATTTACGGCAATGTTGAGTTAGATAATTTCTTTGCCAATTTCTCGGTCTTTGGCGGCGCAATGGGCAATGATAGCTCACGTTTCGTCAATGACAATCTGGCAACAAACTCGGCAGGTGAAACATGGGGCATTGATTATGCCAACGCTACATATAATAGCTGGTTTATCTCACCAGAATTGCGCATTGGAGCAGATATAGACACTGGTTCTGATTGGACAATTTCCCCAAGCGCTATGATCCGCTATACCAATCAAGCAACAGATGGCTATACAGAAACAGGATCAAACGCCAACGCAACAATGGCGGCTCGCACTGTGCAAATGATTGAGGGCAATGTTGAACTAGCGGCAAGCACCGCTCTTGAGAATAATGGCAAGTTAACATTAGCAGGCGGAATTGACTATCGCCAAGCGCTTAGTGGCAATCAAGCCGTTACGTTAATCGGGGAGAATATCACTATTGCACAAAATACTGCTAGCACGATTATTGGCTATGTTAGTGCCAATGCTTCTTATGAATTAGGTGGTGCTAGCCTAGACTTATCTGCAAAAGCTGCCTTTGGCACAAATGGCTATAAGTCTGTTGCTGGCTCGATTGGCATAAGCGGCAAGTTTTAAAGCTGAGGACGCAAGACAGCCTCCGCCTATAAAAGACGGAGGCTGTTTTCTGCCTAATTGTTTCAGCTTGATGATAGGTAAAAACCTATCCCACTTTCACACCATTCTCATAGATATAATTTGGCGCTTTGAAAGTAACTAATTCTTCAGCAGCAGTTGGGTGAACGGCAATCGCTTTATCAAAATCAGCCTTTGTAGCCCCCATCATCATAGGAATAGCCACAAGTTGTATCATTTCGCCAGCGCCATGCCCCATAATATGACACCCAAGCACCCGCCCACCATTTTTTTGCGTAATTAGCTTAAATAGCATTTTTTCTTGGCTATTACCTAGTGTGTTTATCATAGGTCTAAAACGAGCAATATAGATATCAATATCTTTATATTTATCAGCTGCCTCTGTTTCACTTAATCCTATTGTGCCAATTTCTGGATCGGTGAAAACAGCTGTTGGAATAAGTGAATAATCTATTTTGGTCGGGTTATTGTTAAAAATTGTTTCAGCAAATGCCGCCCCCTC
>JAMONS010000101.1 GCA_027065555.1 Hyphomicrobiales bacterium
TCATGGCAGGGGCAAAACGTGTGCCCTCTTCATTTGTCCAGTTGGTTACGACGATTGGGTGTTTGGTTTTTATATCTAAATCGTTCAATGTGCGCACCAGCTCTAACCCTGCCAGAACGCCAAGCACACCATCATATTTACCGCCCGTTGGCTGCGTATCAAGATGAGAGCCAACATAAACAGGCAACGCATTTTTATCAGTGCCCTCACGGCGCATAAACATTGTGCCCATTTTATCAACGCCCATGCTTAGGCCAGCCTCTTCACACCATTGTTGAAATAATTTACGCCCCTCACTATCTTCATCGGTAAGCGTTTGGCGGTTATTGCCACCAGCAACGCCTGGTCCGATTTTTGCCATCTCCATGAGCGATTCCCAAAGACGCTCAGAATTGATTTTTAAGTTTCCTCTTGGTGCTGACATTTTTCCTCCTAATAATTTCTTATTTCGAAGTCTGTTTTGTCATTCTGAGGCAAAGCCGAAGAATCTTTGCTATATAAGATCCTTCACTATCGTTCAGGATGACAATTTTTGACTCTTTTATATTTCTTGTACTCAACCACTTTTATGCTTTGACCCCCACCGCTCTTTTCCCTTAACCCCCACCCCTAGCCCCTCCCCGCAAGGGGGAAGGGGACTTGGGATTTGAGACTTGGTTTAGGATTTGATTTTTCTTTAGCTTGGGAATGTGAATATCGCTCCCTCTTTTGTTCCCCCTTCGACATTTCTTTGTGGCCAGCGTGAAGTTATGGTTTTCAGCCGAGTATAAAAATGCACCGCTTCGGGGCCATAAATTCCATGATCGCCAAATGATGATTTTTTCCAGCCGCCAAATGAATGATAGGCAACGGGCACAGGAATTGGCACATTAATGCCGACCATTCCAACCTCTATCTTATCGGCAAAAGCACGTGCTGCCTCGCCATCTCTAGTAAAAATTGCTGTGCCATTGGCATATTCGTGCGAGTGGATTAAATCCACTGCCTCATCAAAGCTGTTTTTTCGCACAACGCTAAGAACAGGGCCAAAAATCTCGTCTTTATATATGCTCATATCTGGCATGACATTATCAAATAAAGTGCCACCAACAAAATAGCCATTTTCATAGCCTTGCAATGAGAATTCACGCCCATCAACCAATAAATCAGCGCCAGCTTTTTCACCCTGATTAATATAATCAATTACTTTTTCTTGGTGCGCTTTGGTAATTAGTGGCCCCATATCAGCATTTTCATCGCTTGAAATACCAATTTTTAGCGCTTCAACTTTTGGCTTTAGCGCTGCAACTAATTTCTCTGCAACCTCCTTGCCTATTGGCACGGCAACCGAAATTGCCATACAGCGCTCACCAGCCGAGCCAAATCCTGCCCCCATTAGTGCATCAGCGGCTTGCTCTATATCGGCATCTGGCATAATAATCATGTGGTTTTTAGCACCCCCAAGTGCTTGCACTCGCTTGCCTGCCTTTGTGCCACGTTGATAAACATATTCAGCAATAGGCGTTGAGCCTACAAATGAAATTGCCTTGATATCTATGCTATCAAGCAAATAATCAACCGCAGATTTATCGCCATGCACAATATTAAAAATCCCGTTTGGCAGGCCTGCTTGTTTAAACAATTCCCAACAAAACATTGAGGCCGATGGATTGCGCTCTGAGGGTTTAAGAATAAAAGCATTGCCCGCAGCTATTGCCATTGGATACATCCACATTGGCACCATTGCAGGGAAATTAAATGGCGTTATTCCAGCCACTACGCCTAAGGGCTGACGAGTAGAAAATGTATCAATAGCGGGGCCGACATTGCGTGAATATTCACCCTTTAACATTTGTGCAATGCCACAAGCATATTCAACAACTTCTATACCACGAGCGCATTCGCCCAAAGCATCTTCATGAGTTTTACCATGTTCACGTGAAATCTCACGTGCGAGATCGTCAATATTTTCATTGAGTAATTGTAAAAATTTGAACATGATGCGAGAGCGTTTGGCAGGTGGCATATCGCCCCATGCTGGTTGCGCTGTTTTGGCATTTTGAATTGCCACTTCAATTTCACTATCGCTTGAAAGCGGTAATGAGCCGATTTGCTCACCCGTTGCAGGGTTAAAAATCTTTGCCATTTTTGTTGATGAGGAAGTGATAGTTTCTCCATCAATCGCATTATTTATTATATACATTATTCAACCTCATTTAATATGTCTCGCAGGCGCTCAACAATTTCATCAATATGTGATTTTTCAATTATAAGCGGTGGTGAGAGGGCAATAATATCGCCAGTAGTGCGAATTAACAGTCCGCTATCAAATGCTTTAATAAAGGCGGCAAAAGCACGTTTTGTTGGCTCGCCCGCTATTGGCTCTAATTCAATAGCACCGATTAAGCCGATATTGCGAATATCAATCACGTGTGGCGCATCGTGCAAGGAATGCAATGCTTGTTGCCAATAATCTGCCAATTCTGCTCCACGAGTTAATAGACCTTCATCTTGATAAGTTTCAAGCGTTGCTAAAGCGCAAGCGGCAGCAATTGGATTGCCTGAGTATGTATAGCCGTGCATAAACTCGATCATATGCTCGGGCCCATTCATGAAGGCGTCGTGAATTTCTGATTTAACAAACACTGCGCCCATTGGAATAACGCCATTAGTTAGCCCTTTTGCCGTCACCATAATATCAGGAATTACCCCAAAATAATCGGCGGCAAATGGCGTGCCCAAACGTCCAAAGCCAGTTATTACCTCATCAAAAATCAGCAATATGCCATATTTATCGCAAATCTTGCGCAAGCGTTGTAAATAATCTTTTGGTGGAATAAGCACCCCAGTTGATCCAGCAACTGGCTCAACAATTACGGCAGCAATGGTTGAAGCATCGTGCAGAGCCACAATGCGCTCTAATTCATCAGCGAGATTTGCGCCATGTTCTGGTTGACCTTTGCTAAAAGCATTGTCTTTTGGCAGATGAGTGTGCGGCAAATGATCAACACCTGTTAACAGCGTGCCAAACATTTTACGGTTTGGCACAATGCCACCAACCGAAATGCCGCCAAAATTCACTCCATGATAGCCTCGCTCACGCCCAATAAGGCGAAAACGTGCGCCATCTCCCTTTACCCGATGATAGGCAAGGGCGATTTTTAGCGCTGTTTCAACTGATTCAGATCCTGAATTGGTGAAAAACACATTATCCATGCCCTTTGGTGCAATATCGACCAGCTTATTAGCCAGCTCAAACGCTTTAGGGTGTCCTATTTGAAAGGCAGGGGCATAGTCAAGTTCAGCCGCTTGCTCTTGTATCGCTTTGGTAATTTTTGGGCGGCAATGACCAGCATTTACGCACCATAACCCAGCCGTTGCATCAAGAACCGAGCGACCATCAGAGGTAGTATAATGCATGTCTTTTGCACTAACAAACATGCGAGGTTGTTTTTTGAACTGACGATTGGCACTAAAAGGCATCCAAAAGGCGCTGAGATCATTTGGTATTACATTATTTGATTTTATATCATTATCTGGCAATAGTTCCTCCCAAAACCATAATTTTTGACCATTTGGAAAAATATTAACATTTAAGCACTGGCAATCAAGTTAAAAATTGCTAAAGTGGGAATATTATGAGTATGGGCGCATCATTATGAAGAAAACAAACAGTAAAACCCCAACCACTAGGATACAAAGGCAAAAGCGCTTGGTGATTTTAGAGGCGGCGCTTGAAGTTTTTTCAAAACATGGGTTTCGTGGTTCAACGCTTGATCAAATTGCTAGTGAAGCTGGTATTTCAAAACCTAATATTCTTTATTATTACGCTTCAAAACAAGAAATGCACAAAGAATTGATTGAGCGCATGATGGATAAATGGCTTGCGCCGTTAGAAGAAATGAATGCTAAGGGCGATCCTATTGCTGAAATTTCTGCCTATATAAAACGTAAACTTGAAATGGCTCGTGATTATCCTCGTCAAAGCCGCTTATTTAACAATGAAATTTTACAAGGTGCGCCGCATATTATTGATTTGCTTGAGGGTGAACTTAAAATTTTGGTTGATGAAAAAGCAAAAGTGATTGCTAATTGGATGAAAAAGGGGCGTTTAACAAAGACCGATCCCTATCATTTGATTTTCTCTATTTGGGCAACCACCCAACATTATGCCGATTTTGATGTGCAAGTATGTGCGGTTTTAGGAGAAAAATCAGCAATTAATCACCGCTTTAAAGTGGCGCAAAAACATTTAGATTTGCTTTTTGTTCGGGCATTAGAGGTGGAGTAAAATTACAATTACGTTTGACATTATAACAAGCAATTAATTACCCTCCTTCGTCATTATCGTGCTTGACACGATAATCCAGCGGCTCACTGTCTAGAGAGCGTAAGAATCTAATCAACTTATTTAAGAGGTCTAAAGCGTCAAAGACTTGACGCAACTGGATACTCGCATCAAGTGCGAGTATGACGAAGGAGGGTGATAATTGTCATCATAATTTAACTTTTAATTCGGTAACTGTTACCGTAATCTCAATGCTGGGTCACTTTTAAATGCTCATTGACACCTTCTGTAAATTGTTGTCACTTATTCATTTGGATGAAACACATGGAAAATTTACTTGGTTTCGCCGTGATCTTGCTGGTCGGTGCTGCGGCGTATTTCTACTCAGAGCACAAAAAGGAGAAGGCCATCGCTCACGCTGCTTCGGTGCTAATCGCCAAAATTCTGCTCGACGAATTTAGCCTAAAGCAAGCTCGTGATGTTTTTCAGTTTCAATTCGATGAGATGGACACTTTCGAACTGTCGAGTCCGAAAACCCGAGACAGTCTGCGACATAAGTACTATTGGATTGCAGCCGCTAGGAGAGCAATTGAAGCAAGTCGTTTTGTGTCGATTTGCGTACGCAAAGGAGGCACTGCATACCCTGACCCCGATGAAAGTGCAGATGCACTAGCCGCACTTCTTCGAAACAAATTCGAGCGTAAGTATCGTTGATTTTAATGTTTTCGTTCTCAGCAGAATTTTAGATTACGCTAACAGTTACCGAATTAAACCTAATCCTTTGCCGTCATTGCAGGCAATTTTTGGCTCACGCCGCAAGGCTTTTTTTCATACGCTCACGCTGCGAGACTGATCCGCAATCCAGCAGACTGCTGTCCAGCAGGCATAAGAATCTAATCAACTTATTTATAGAGAGTCTAAAGCGTCAAAGACTTGACGCTGCTGGATACCGTGTCAAGCACGGTATGACGGCGGAGTATAATAATTGTCACCATAATTGGATAATATGTGATTCTCATTGTCATTGCGAGGAGCGAAGCGACGCGGCAATCCAGAAACTATCGGTATGTTGCAATATTCTGGATTGCTTCGTCGGCTTCGCCTTCTCGCAATGACGAGGCTACATCCATTCAACTTTACTGACAATTCTATTCACCTGTGCTCGGATTATTCTTATGCATAGTCCAATTAGCATATTCAGAGCTGACTTTCTCGCCCGTGCGCTCATCAATCTCACCAGCTTTTAACACCACCATCTCAATACAATTTTCAATCGGGCAGGTATTTACGCATAGGTTACAGCCCACGCATTCGTCTTCCATTACTTCAAAATGGCGCAGGCCGTTTTTTGTTGCCATTATTGCTTGGTGCGATGTGTCTTCACATGCGATATAACAGCGCCCGCATGAAATACATAGGTCCTGATTTATTCTGGCTTTGGTAATATGATTGAGATTTAAGAATTGCCAATCGGTAACATTGGGCACTGCTTTGCCAACAAATTCATCAATATTTTTATATCCTTTTTCATCCATCCAATTTGAAAGACCTGAAATCATTTCTTCGACAATTTTGAAGCCATAAATCATTGCAGCGGTGCAGACCTGCACATTGCCAGCGCCAAGCGCCATAAATTCTGCCGCATCACGCCAATTTCCTATGCCGCCAATCCCAGAAATTGGCATATTCTTTGTTTGCGCATCACGGGCAATTTCAGCGACCATATTTAGCGCAATGGGCTTAACTGCCGCCCCACAATATCCGCCATGTGTTCCCTTGCCATCAATGCTTGGTTCGGGAGCAAAAATATCAAGATTTACTGAAGTGATGGAATTAATAGTATTAATAAGCGAAACCGCATCAGCTCCCCCATTGTGGGCGGCACGTGCTGGATAGCGAATATCGGTAATATTGGGGGTTAGTTTTACGACAACTGGCATATTTGTATTAGCTTTGCACCAACGTGTGACCATTTCGATATATTCAGGCACTTGCCCAACTGCTGCACCCATGCCTCTTTCACTCATGCCGTGCGGACAACCAAAATTAAGCTCAATCCCATCTGCGCCAGTTGCTTCAACTACGGGCAAAATTGTTTTCCACGCATCTTCTTCACATGGCACCATTAGTGAGACGACAACGGCTCTATCTGGCCAGTTTTTCTTGACCTGTTTGATTTCTTGTAGGTTAAGTTGCAATGGTCTATCGGTTATAAGTTCAATATTATTTAGCCCGATTAAACGCCTATCACCGCCAAAAATTGCACCATATCTTGGGCCATTTACATTAACTACTGGTGGGCCATCTTCGCCAAGTGTTTTCCACATAACTCCGCCCCAGCCAGCCTTAAATGCTCTTTCAACATTATATGCCTTATCGGTTGGTGGCGCTGAGGCCAGCCAAAATGGATTTGGTGATTTTATGCCTGCAAATTTATTTCTAAGATCAGCCATTATTTTGCCTCCTCCATTAATTGCTTATTTATAGCGATAGCCGCATCACGCCCATTAGCGCTTGCGCTAACGGTGAGGTCGTCACCGCCATAAATACAATCACCACCTGCAAAGATTTTTTTATTTGAAGTTCGCATATTTTCATCCACTAAAATCCGTTTAGATTTTAGTTGCAAACTATCGATGTTTTCTGAAATAAGATTTTGCCCTATCGCCTTAAATATCTGAGCAGCTTTTAGAGTTATGCTTTGATCAATATTTATTAGTTTGCCATTTTTTAATTTTGTATAATTAAATTTAATACCCGTCAGCTTGCCATGTTTTGTTTTGATTTTTTTAGGGCTAAGCCAATGTTTAATCACAATACCTTTTGAGGTTGCTAATTGTTGCTCATATTCACTTGCGCCCATTTGTTCCTTGCCACGTCGATAGCAAATTGTGACATTTTTTGCGCCAAGCAATTTGGCCTGAATAGCGGCATCAATAGCGCTCATTCCGCCACCAATTACTACGATATCTTGCCCAATAGCTATTTTTGATTTGTCGTGTTCTTGTCTTAATCTAGCAATAAAATCTATTGCATCTTCAACGCCCTTTGCATTTTCATTTTTAATATTTAAATTATTTACATCACCAAGACCAAGCCCTAAAAATATTGCATCATAATTATTTTCAAGCTCTTTTAGGGTAAAATCTTGACCTAGCGCCTTGTTGTGATGGATTTTGATATTGCCGATTTTAAGGATATAATTTATTTCTTTTTGCGCAAAATCATTGACACTTTTATAGGCAGCTAAGCCATATTCGTTTAAGCCACCAGATTTTTGCTTGGCATCAAATATTTCTACCTCATGGCCTAACATGCTTAGGCGGTGCGCACAGGAAATGCCTGCAGGCCCTGCGCCTATAATGGCAATTTTTTTACCACTTGGGCTTTGCGAGCGGTAAAATTGCTTATCTTCATTCATTGCTAAATCAGTTGCAAAGCGCTGTAATTGTCCAATTTTTACTGGTTTGCCCTCGCTTGCTTGGCGCACACATGCCTGTTCGCATAATATTTCAACAGGGCAAACACGGGCGCACATACCGCCAAAGATATTTTGATCAAATATGGTTCTGGCCGCACCTAAGGTGTTATTTGTGGCTATTTCTCTAATAAAAAGGGCTACGTCTATTTCGGCAGGGCAGGCAGTTTGACAAGGCGCATCATAACAAAAAAGACAGCGCTCAGCTTCAACCAAGGCCTCGTGTTGATCTAGCGGTGAATGTAAATCACAGAAATTTTTGATATACTCATTAGGCTCTAAGCGGTTTGATAAAATGCGCTTTTCTAAATGTCCTCTTCCCATGACGGCTCCTAAATTATTTGTTTTCATTTATAAGCTAGCGCAAAATGAAAATTTTATCAAACGGTCAAATTTTTTTATGAATAATAAAGCTACAAAGAGAAATGCCTGCAAATAAATCATATAAGTATAATAACTTATTTTTATCTTTTATATGCAATAATTATAATTATGGTTCACCAGCTTGGGAATAATGATGGAACATACATTAAAATGTGCTGCCTTTTTGTTTGACGAAAATTTGAATGTTTCGAATAACAATACGAATTCTTTTGCAAAAGAAATAGCCCATGGCGTGGGGTTTTCTTCTGTTTTGCAATATAACTCATTGGCTCAGGTTGAAAAGCAATCAACTCAAACACCAATATGTTTTTTTCTTTTTGAGCAAGTAAGCGATATTTCTCAGCTAAATAAAATTATGAAGCAGCTTCGTACTTGTAAACGCCACAATGTAAGGTTTTTCCCTTTAATATACCTATGTGATTTCCCTTCTCCTGAAATAATCACTCAATGTATCTCAATGGGGTTTGATGACATAATAACCAAGCCAACAGATGAAGTTGGCGTTAAAAAACGCCTATCCATGCAGCTTGAGAGGCCATTGACATATTATGAAACTGATGGTTTTTTTGGGCCTGACCGTCGAAGAATAGCTGGTAAGAATCAGTTAAAAAAAACACAGCAACGTGGAATTGAAAAATGCTTACAATATAAGTTTGAAAGAAATACAAAAGAGGGTATTTCAATAATTAGTAAAACTATTGAAGCCGCTTAAAAAACATAGCCAAATTTTATGCATATAACTGGCTATTCAATTTTTTTGACTAATAAAGTAGCTGATATATCTTTGGCAGGTTAAAAGACTAATTTAAGTAATTAGTGCTCGTTTAGAAACTATATCCAAACCTGATGCCTAGATTGCTTAACCCATCATTTTGCGAACATAAGTCTAAATTAGAAGTATGTTCATAAGTAATCATTGCACTAAGGTTTTTATCAATATTATACCCTATGCTTGCTGATTCATAAAAATTAACTCGACACCCCAAATTTTTATTGGGAGTTGTTGCGCCATTTAAAGCACCATTATGAGCAGCAATTCCAAAACTACCTTCAATGAATATAGGTGTATCAAATATTGGTAATTGCCAAGTCAGAGCAGCATGCACCATGCTTTCTTTACCAGCAAGACTAAATGTTCCACCAAGATTTGGTCGAGGAGAGCCAATGAAACGAAAAAAATCATTGTTGGGTGAGGTGAATAATAATTCAACATTAATATCTTCAATTAAAATTTCACTACTCCACCTAGCAGGGGTGAAAGGTAAAAAACCACCATAGATATTATGAGCAAAAACCCCTGCACGAACTTCTGAAACAGCAAAACCTTGTGCAATAGAATTGCTACTCGTGCTAAAAAAAATAGTGGCAGTTAAAATAAAAACAGCTGTGCCTTTGTGCAAAATTTTTCTCATAAAGCCCTCTTACACTAGTTTTGCAATAATTGCATCACCCATTTGTTTGGTGCTTACTTTTTTACAGCCATCTTGCATAATATCGCCCGAGCGCAATCCATCAGCAAGTACACCAGCAATAGCCCACTCAACTTCATCTGCTAATTCAATCATATTAAATGAATAACGTAAAGCCATAGCAAATGACGCTATCATTGCAATAGGATTGGCTATGCCTTGTCCTGCAATGTCAGGGGCTGAACCATGCACTGGCTCATACATGGCTTTGCGTTTACCGCTTTTTTCATCTGGCGCACCAAGTGAAGCTGAGGGTAGCATGCCAAGCGATCCTGTTAGCATAGCGGCAGTATCTGAAAGCACATCGCCAAATAAATTATCGGTAACTATCACATCAAATTGTTTTGGATTGCGCACTAGCTGCATGGCTGCATTGTCTGCCAATATATGATTAAATTCAACTTCAGAATAATCGCTTGCCACTTCACGCACTACTTCGTCCCACAAAACACCAGAGATCATTACGTTCTTCTTATCCGCTGAATGAAGCTTTTTAGAACGTGTCATCGCCATATCAAATGCTACACGCGCAATTCTATCAATCTCATAAGTTTCATAGACTTGCGTATCCACCGCTCGCTTTTGGTTTTTGCCATTTTCATTATCACCAAGTTCAGTAATTTGTTTTGGCTCACCAAAATAAACACCGCCCGTAAGCTCACGCACGATTAAAATATCTAAACCCTCAACAATTTCACGCTTTAATGCAGAAGCATCGGCTAGCGCTTCATAACAAATTGCAGGGCGCAAATTAGCAAAAAGACCTAAATCTTTACGTAAGCGCAAAAGACCAGCTTCTGGTCGTTTATCATAGGGGGCATTATCCCATTGAGGCCCACCAACCGCACCAAAAATCACCGCATCAGCACTTTGCGCCTTTGCCATATCTTGTTCGGAAATAGCCTCACCATGTTCATCGTAAGCTGAGCCGCCAACTAGACCAGTTTCATAAGAAAAACCTGTGTCCCTATTCTCATTAAGAAAAGCAATTAGCTTTTCAACTTCGGCCATAATTTCTGTTCCAATACCATCACCGGGTAATAATAATAATTTTTTAGACATATTTTTCTTTCATTTGAACTAATTATTTTTCTTCTCCCCACTGCTAACGGGGTGCGGGGCTTCCCTTTCTTCCCCCTCCTCCTTGCGGGGAGGGCTGGGGGGGCTTGGGTAAAAGCGTGGGGGTTTGTATAAAAAGGAGGGCTAAGAATAAAAGCAAAGCCCTATAAACCCAAGGTCAGCCTTAGTTTAATCTCTCCTCATAAGCACCAATTCTAGCCGTTACTTCAATTTCTATTTTCATTTTTTCTTCAATTAAATCAGCAATGATTAGGGTTGCCGCTGGTTTTGCCTTATTAAATGCTTTTGCCAAAATTGGCATCACTGCATCTAAATCATTTATATCTTTCAAATAATAGCGCACACGAACAACATCATTAAGCGAACTCTTGGCCTGTTCAAGCGCTTTTTCTATGGTTTTAAGTGTGTTTTTTGTCTGCTCTATTACACCTTCTGGTAAAACCATATTTTTATAATCATAACCAGTTGTACCAGAAACATAGACCATATCACCATCAATCACTGCACGAGAATAACCAAATGCTTTTTCAAACTCTGAACCTGTTGAAATATGTTTTACCACTAAATCCAAGCCTGTTCTTGTTGCAAATTTTTCTCGTAAGAGCTAATTTTACTCTCACTCTTTAGCGTAGTTGCAATATCATCAAGCCCTTCAAGTAATTTTTCTTTATTGCCCTGCTCAATATCAAATTTAATAGTGCCACCATCTGGCCCTCTTATTGTTTGCTGCTCTAAATCAATATCAAGAGTTGCGTTCGCTCCTCTTGTTGCATCATCTAGCAACAGGTTCAGCTCCGCTTCGCTTACAATGATTGGTAAAATAGCGTTCTTAAAGCAATTATTATAAAAAATATCAGCAAAGCTAGTTGAGATAATTGCCTTGATACCAAAATCTTTTATTGCCCAAGGCGCATGTTCTCGGCTAGATCCACAACCAAAATTATCACCAGCAATTATAATATTGGCATCTTTATAGGCTGGTTTATTGAGCACAAAATCAGGGTTCTCACTACCATCTTCATTATAGCGCATTTCAGAAAAAAGTGCCGTGCCAAGACCCGTGCGTTTAATGGTTTTAAGATATTGCTTTGGGATAATCATATCTGTGTCAATATTTACAGTAGGCATTGGGGCGGCTACTCCGCTAAAAGCGACAAATTTTTCCATTTGCTCAATTCCTATTTTTACTTCAATCATTTAAAACATTAAATGACGCATAGATAGTATTTGGTCAAGCTCTTGAGTTAAATTATAGTATTTTTCATTCTCATTTATTTGTCATTTTTGTGTGGACGAACAAAATCCACGTAGTATATTAAGCTCAAATAAAAGTTAGAGTTATAGAGTTAAAGGAAGAGTAAAATGACCCCACATAATGAAGCTGAAAAAGGTGATTATGCTAAAACTGTACTTTTACCCGGTGATCCCTTGCGAGCTAAGTGGATTGCTGAGAATTTTTTTGAAGATGCCAGACAAGTTAATGGGGTGCGTAATTGTTTGGGATTTACAGGAAAATGGAAGGGAATGGACGTCTCGGTGCAAGCAACAGGCATGGGGCAAGCCTCTGCTGCGATATATATCCATGAATTGCTTGATGTTTATGAGGTGAAAAACCTTATAAGAGTTGGCACGGCTGGTGGGCTTAGCGAAAAAGTTAAGGTGCGTGATATTATTATAGCATTAAGCGCTGCTACCGATAGTTCAATGAACGATTGTTTTGCACCATATCATTATGCCCCATTTGCTGATTATGATTTATTAGAGGCAGCGGTAAGCCTATCAAAATCTCGTGGTTATAAAACCCATGTAGCATCCGTTGTTTCATCTGACATTTTTTATGTGCCAAATGGTGCTAAATCTTATGGTGATTTACCAAAGCATGGCGTTTTGGCAGTTGAAATGGAAGCAGCAGCGCTTTATACGCTTGCGGCTCGTTTTGATGCAAAAGCGCTTGCAATATGTACTATGAGTGATTGCTTGGTCACAGGGGCGCATATTGATGCCAGCCAGCGTCAAACATCGTTAAAGGATATGGTAGAATTAGCGCTTGATAGTGCATTAAAACTTGAAGAGAAATAGGGTAATGAGATGCTAATTTATAGATTTTTAACTGGCAAAGACGATGCTGCTTTTTGTCACAAAATTACAAAAGCGCTTAGCGAGGGCTGGGAGCTTTATGGCGACCCGCAATATAACGTGGGCAGTCTTGATCATTCAAGATTTTGTGGACAAGCAGTAACTAAACAAGTTGAGGATCAACCATATTCACGTGAAAAAAACCTCACCGATTATTAGGTAAAAACCATGGGCGATGGTTTGCTAGATTATAAGATAAACTAGCTGTTGTTTCTTCTTCTCCCTCTGTCGTCATTCCTGCGGAAGCAGGAATCCAGTTAAGTCAAATTTCTTGTACAGTAAAGTCTTTGGCGCAATAAAGCCTTTTGCCCGCTAGACAGCGGGCTACTGGATTCCGTGTCAGGCACGGAATGACGCTGGAGGGTGGGGGCCCTGAACATCCTAACCTTCCCTGTCATTGCGGACTTGATCCGCAATCCATTGCGCCACCCTAATGCGTAGCCATTTTTTAAGCGAGGCAAAAATGTTTGAATCTCTTGTTTAGGGCAGTAAAAATATAGCTTCACTTGCAATAGTTATCTTAAGCAGACTACTATAATCAGGGTAATTAATAACATAAGAAATTTAGGATGACTGTAAGTAGCGAAGGAAATAAAATATCGATCATCGGCACATTTGATGAATATAATTTTTACGCAATGCTGGGAGCGATGCATAATCGAGTTAATTCAGCAGGGTATCAATCTATAGATTTAGATTTTTCTGATTGTAATAAGGCATATTCGGCTCAAATGTTATCTTTTGTCGCTCGTTGTCAGCGCTATTGGAGTGAAGGAATAGATATATATTTGACTCTGCCAAGTGAAAAAAAATGAAGGGACTTTTTTTAAATACTAACTGGGCATATTTAATTGATTCTAGAAGTTTTGATGAGAGCCGATATCGAGGATATACACATGCCCCAGCAATAAAATTTACAAACGGCAATGAACAGCAGATAGCTGTTAATAAGACTATGGATATCTTACTTGCAGCTATCAAAGAATTTAGAAGAGATGAAATCAGGTATATTGAATGGACGCTTAATGAAATAACTGACAATGTTATTAATCACTCTCAATCAAAAGTCGGTGGCTTTGTCCAAGTTACTAATTATCGCCAGCGAGGACAAATTGAGTTGACCGTAGCAGATGCAGGAGTAGGCATCCCAAAAACGCTTCGTGACGCTAATTCACTGCTAAAAAGCGATTCAGAAGCTTTAGCTGACGCAATTAAGGAAGGTGTTACTCGAGATAGTAAAATAGGACAGGGAAACGGCTTATATGGAACATGGAAAATTACTCGGCAAAGCAAGGGGGATTTAAATATATATTCTGGGTATTCCACGCTTATATCCACCCCAAACTCCGTTCAAATACTTACAGAAAGGATACCTGTCATAGGGACTTTGGTAAGTGCAAAAATAGGTTATAGTGATACGGTAGATTTATCTGATGCTCTCACTTTTAAAGGGAAAGTGCACGAGCCCACTGATTATATTGATGCTCACTTTGATCAAGATAAAGAAGGAAATATTAAATTTATCTTGAAATCGGAAACTTCGGGATTTGGGTCAAGAGTAGCAGGTGAACCAGTAAGGCGCAAACTCAAAAATTTAGTGGGATGTTTGAATGGAGGGCAGATTATCATTGATGCTGAGGGAGTACCTTTTGTTTCTAGTAGCTTTGCAGATGAAGTTTTTGGGAAACTATTTTTAGAATTAGGGGCTCTTACGTTTTCTGCAAAAATCAAAATGATAAATTTGGATAAATTGGTTGCTGGTTTAATAGATAAGGCCATAATGCAACGAATGAGGCAATAAGTATACCATGAATTACGCAAACCAATGAAACAGTTTACTAAATGTATAAAACAAAATTAAAACCAAGCAACGCCCAAATTAACTTAACAAACCCACCTAACCACCGCCCTACATTTCACCACCCAGCAACGCCTGCATTTTATTTAGATAGGTAATCCATGCTTTTCGCCCTGTTTTGGTTAGGATAATTATGGTCAGTGGTTTGCATTTTTCGAAGCGTTTTTCTGTTTTTATATAGTTTGCATCTTCAAGTTTTTTTAGGTGGGTGGATAGGTTTCCATCGGTGCTTAAGGTTTTTTCTCTTAGGGTTACAAAGCTGGCTGAGTTAACGCTTGCTAGATATGCCATCACCCCAAGTCGCAACTTGCCATGAATTATCGCATCAAGATCATTGCTTTTGAACGCACTCATTAGCTAGCTTTCTCTTTAGATTTTCCTTGCGATATAGCTGACATAATTGAAATAAATAAAATGGTAAATGCAGTGATTAGATAAATCCTTGGATTTTGCAAAAACGCAAACATAATGAGCGCTAGCAAAAAGATAATCCCTGCGGCAAAACCAAATGCTTTTCTGCCGCTTAGAGAAGCTGCAACGCCATTGGCAATGCCCCAACAAATTAAAGCAACGAGCAAAAAAGTGTTAAATATCCAATATGGCACGCCAAAGCCAAAAACTGCAATTACACACAGCCAAGCGTAAATGTGAAAATCCCAGCGCTGGCAAGCATCCAAGTTGAGCCAATAATCCTAGAGTCATGGAATTAAAATCCAGCCTGTCCTCTAGCTTTTTAACTAGAACAAATCTGCCAATAGAGCCAATAATCATATAGGCAAGCCATGCCCAGCTAATATTTTCAATAGGTAGCGCAATTTTAGAGGTAATAGAAGCCCAATGGATCAGCATCATAATAAAGCTAATTATCCCCCGCCAAATGCCAATTATGCCCCCAGCAATAGGAGAATTGCGCCCCTCTTGTGCCATTTCCTTTAGCCAGTTAATTTCTTGGTTTAGTTTTTCGTTGTCCATAATATTTGCCAATTAATATTGTTGCGCAATGCATCTTATTGTTATGCACTTTGTTTTTCAAAGTACTTTGTAATGAAATTACTGAAAGGCCAAGTTACCATTCTTGCGCTGTTATTTCTAATGCCGTACCGTATGGTACGGTACGGCAAATTAAAATGTGAGAAAATGGAGGGACTTCTATCTGCATGTTTGAAAAGATAGTGAAGGGGGAGTCTGAATATTTATGAAATTAGAAATTTTGCTGACTAATTATGGGATTGTTGCGCCAATATAAATACCAAATAATTAGGGCTTAGAACCAAAGTTCCAAGCCCCAAATCTATGCCTCGAATTTTAGTTCTCAAGCCCTAACCCTCAAATTAGGCCTCAAGCAAAAGATATAAACCTACTGAGATAAAGGTGAGATTTTTATTTCTACTCGTCGATTTAATGCACGTCCCTCATCAGTGTCATTTGTAGCTATTGGGTGTGTTTCACCACGACCCTCAATATAAAAACGACGAGGATCAACTCCATTAGCTGAGATCACATTGGCCACAGAAACAGCACGCTCTCTTGAAAGGTCAAGATTGCTTTCATCAGAGCCGGTTGAATCAGTATGCCCATAAATATCAACAATAGTTTTGTTGTATTTTTGTAAAATTATTGCAACAGATCTCAAAGTTTCTCTAAATTGAGCTCTAATATCGGATTTACCAACATTAAAAGTCACGTTTGAAGGCATGTGTAAAAATATATGAGAGCCACTTCGAGAAATAGAAACGCCTGTTCCTTGTAGTTGCGCACGAAGTTCAGCTTCTTGCTGATCCATATAATTTCCTATTGCACCACCAGCAAGCGCTCCAACACCTGCTCCAATAAGCGCTCCAATTCGTGGATCACCGCCAACAACACCACCAATAATTGCACCGCCAACAGCGCCGCCGCCTGCACCAATAAGTGCACCGCCTGCTGTGTTGGAGATTTGTGATTGTCCTGTATAAGGATTTAAACTTGTGCAAGCACCAAGAGTGAGCGCAAGAAGACTAACACCTACCAATTTATATTTCATGATCTAACTTTCCCCTGTTGATTTTATTTGCAGCAACTATATTTATTGCACTTTTATAATATTATCATATTAGAATGTGACTTTATCGTGATAAATGTCAATAATTCAAAGGAGAAATATTTTGCATAATAAATATTTAGATGTCTTTTCAAAAGCTATTGATAAATTACATGATGAAAATCGCTATAGATCTTTTGCCAATCTAAAAAGAATTAGCTCGCAATTTCCAGCAGCTATTTATACCGATAGCGAGGGAAATGAGAAGCAAGTCAGCTTATGGTGCTCCAATGATTATCTTGGTATGGGGCAAAATGATAAGGTAATTAGGGCAGCAAGTGATGCTCTTTTGCAAATGGGTGCTGGCTCGGGAGGCACAAGAAATATTTCAGGTACAAATAGTGAAATTGTAAAATTAGAAAACTCCCTTGCTCATTTACATCAAAAGCCAGCCTCTTTGGTTTTTACCTCTGGTTATATTTCAAACCAAGCAACAATTTCAATTCTTGGAAAACTATTAGGAAGTTGCATTATATTTTCTGATGAAAACAATCATGCTTCAATGATTGCGGGTGTACGAGGATCTGGAATGGAAAAACAGATTTTTAGACATAATAATAGTGAGCATTTAGAGCAATTATTGAAACAAAGCGATAAAGAGGTAGCAAAAATCATTGTATTTGAATCGCTATATTCAATGGATGGGGACATTGCGCCAATAAAGGAAATTATTTCTCTAGCTAAAAAATATCATGCGCTTACCTATATTGATGAGGTTCATGCTGTTGGGCTTTACGGGAAAAATGGCGCTGGCATTTGTCAATTAATAGACGTTATGGATCAAATAGATATTATTGAAGGCTCGCTTGCCAAAGGATTTGGTGTAATGGGGGGGTATATTTGTGCCGATAAAATTATCGTTGATGCTATTCGCTCTTATGCCCCAGATTTTATTTTTACAACTTCTCTTACACCCTCAATTTGTGCCGCTGCTTTGGCATCGGTTGAACATTTGAAATATTCACAAATTGAGCGGCAATTATTAAAGCAGCAGGTCAATAAAACCAAACAGGCATTGAAAGAGCAAGGCTTGCCCATCCTATCAACCCCAAGCCATGTAATTCCGCTAATGGTTGGAAACGCAAAAAAATGCCAATTAGCTAGTGAATTATTGCTAAAGAACCACAATATTTATATTCAGGCGATTAATTATCCAACGGTTAACAAAGGAAGCGAGCGCTTACGAATTACCCCATCTCCCTTTCATAGCGATGATATGATTAAACGCCTGAGCCTAGCGCTAAGCGATGTTTGGGATTATTTAGACCTACCCAAAACACAAGCTTAATTTTCTTCATATTTTACAACAGGAAAGCCATCTTTTATCCAGCCAGCAACACCATTTCCTGTTGTGCCGCCAAATACAGAATAGATATTTTTATAACCCCGTTTTTTTAACTCATTATAAACAACGCTTGAACGGCGACCAGATGCACAAATAAATGCTAAGGTTTTGTCAGGATTTTCTAACCTTATTTGCGCAATCTTAGTCAAAAAATTTGGGTCTTGCATAGTAATTGTCAGGGCGTCACTAGCAATTCCAGACTGCTGCCATTCAGGCTTGGTGCGCACATCAATTAAAATCAACTCCCCCTTCACCATCAAATCATAGGTTTGTTGATTGCTTAGATCTTTTTTTGCATCAAACGCCAACGCTCCTGTGCTTAAAACAGCAATGAATAAAAAGGAAACAATAGCAAAAACAGCACCAAAAGGCTTAGACATAAGAGGCTTAGAGGAATAAAAGTTCATTTGATTTCTTTCATTTAGAAATAGTTGAATTATAATTACTAGTAAAATAATGATATCAACTCAAATGTGATCATCAAATGAATTTTTTGTGAAAACACAAAGTTGGGGCTAGAGTGGGAGATCTCTAGCCCCATATGGATAGTTAGCTAGTTAAAACTATCCTCATTAAATCAGCAGTATTTCGAGCGCCAAGTTTTTCCATAACTCTTGCCCGATGCACTTCTATGGTGCGAGGGGAAATGCCCAAATCTCTCCCTGCCTCCTTGTTTGATTGACCATTAGTGATTAGTTGCAATACTTCACGCTCACGTGGCGTAAGCTGGTTAAACCCACGAACCTCAATAGGGCGACGGCCGCCCTGCACTGCGCCAAGATGCACATCACGGCGCAAAGCATCACGAATTAGGCGAACAAATTTTTCACTATCTATTGGCTTAGTTACCACATCCGTTGCGCCAATTTTCATGGCATGAACAGCACTATCAACATCATTAATATCAGAAATTAGAAAAACAGGCGTTCCCGTACGCATTGCCTTAATTTTAGCAAGAGTAACAAAATCGTTCTGTCCATCAATATGTAAATTAAGAATTATCACATCAGGATTTCTACGCTCAAGCGCATTATAAAGCCCCTCCCTATCTAGTGAAAAGCTAGTTTGAAACCCCTCAAGACGAAATAAAACACTCATTGCCTCACACGTTCCTAAATCTGGATCAACAATGTGAACCAGTCTATCTCTATTAAAAAACGAGTGATAATATATTTCTTCATTCATAGTCATTTTAGCCCCTAACAATTTATTCCCAAAGATTGCCTTCATTCTCATGATTGAAAATGAAGGCAATAATTCAACCATAGAAATAATCCTATTGGGAGAATCACTTGAGCAATTTGCAATAGGTATTATCTCAAAGCGAGATGGATTCCACGTAGGCACGAATACCTATTAGATAGGTATACATTCCCATTTGAGATGTCAAGGAGGTTAATTACTTGTTAGCAAGCAAAGCCGCACTCCATAAATAAAGTGCGGCTGAATTAAAGCAAGGAAAGAATTCCTATATCTTATTTCTTCTTAAGCAGGTCTCTAATTTCACTAAGAAGAACTTCTTGAGCAGGAGGAGCTGCTGGCTCAGCTGCTTTCTCTTCTTCTTTGCGCTTCATAGAATTCATGCCTTTAATGATCATAAATAATACAAAGGCAATAATCACGAAAGCAACGATAGCATTAATGAATAGGCCGATATTTACAGGCCCTAATACTAAAGTTGAAAAATCAATATCGCCAACAAATAGTCCAATTACTGGCATTAATACATCATCGACCAATGATTTAATAATAGCGCCAAAGGCCGCACCGATAACAATACCAACAGCCATGTCCATCATATTGCCCTTAAGAGCAAATTCTTTGAATTCTTTAAGCATTACAGTTCCCCTAATTTATTCGTTATATGTATTCCAACCAAATTATTTTGATTTTTCAATGTCAAGCTCCCTTAAGTTAAGTGAATAAGCAATATTTTATTCGAGTTTGTGGAAAACTATTGCCTCTAAAATTATCAAGAAAACATCGTCAATTATTGCAAAATCTCCGCTCTTAACAAATAAAATACTAAAAACCGCCTGTATAGTGTCAAAATGCGACAGTAATTAACCCGTTGTTTACCTTGTTTTATCAAAAGTAACTATGAACAGGTTACAAACACGTGGCCTAATTATTTATGTTGTTTTGGAATAATATTTAATGCGCCAACAAGCTCACAATAATTGGAGAGACCTCGCAGGGGAGCAAAGCTCAAGTGCAGGAGATTATTCAAATAATTGGCAGGCTTTGCGTGCTAATCTAGTATCTTTATTGGGGCAAGTTGAAAGCCAAGTATCACTTTCGAGCCAAGAGCCCCCATTTGCTCAGCCACAATACCAGCAAGCTTTTCAACAGGTTCCAAATTATCAAAATGCACCACCACCTCACTCGCCTCAAATGCCAAACCACAATAATGAACAGCGCTTTGATGATTTTTCTCAAACATTAAGCTCCATCTCATCACGTATAGAGCAGTTTGAAAAGGAGCTTGGTTCTTCAGCTCAAGTAAATCCAGAATTACAGCAAATAACTAATCAGGTAGATCAATTAACTCAAGTTGTTGAGCAATTAACAAGCACTATTGGAGAGGGTGATAATTTTAAGCAGCTTGAAAATCAAATAGAAAACATAATTCAAATGCTTCAAGAAGCACCTGAAGTGAATTATAAAAATTTGAATAAGCGTTTAGATAGCCTATCACAAAACGTTGAGCAACTCTCAAAACTCCAAGCGCAAAGTGTTGAACAAATCGCTCAAATTCATGAGAAAAATTCTCATGAAGATACTAATAAGAGTGCACTTTTGGGAAGTAATTTTAAAGATGGATTGGCTGCAATTAAAGAATCTGTTGCTAGTGTTTTTGAGCGGATTGATATTTTAGAGCAAAACCTCAAGCTTTCTCCGCAAGATATTGAGCAATTATTTCAAGAAATGGGTACTATTTCGGCTCAAACAGCTATAATTTCAGAGCAATTAAGCAATGGCAAATCAGATAATAATATTTCTGATGTCCTATTGCGAATTGATGCACTAGCAAAAGCTATTGGCCAAGTTAAAAATCAAGATGAAGCTATTGGTGAGTTGCAAAACGAGCTTATGGCGCTACATGATAATGTTCGACAAGCACTTGATCCAAATCTTTCAAAATTAGAAATGCGAATTAAAGAATTAAGTGATAATATTAAGGAAAATCCGAGTAAAAAATCTATTGAACGATTGGAGGGGCAAGTCCAAGAGTTAATTTCAAATAGCAATCAAACTAATGAACAATTAGATATTATTGCAAAAAGAACTAATGTAGCAATTTCCTCAACGCAATCAGACTTTAACAATGATATTGCTAATCCTACCCAATTAAAAGAAATTTCTGCAGCAATATCACAATTATCAAAAATATTTGCTGATCAAACAAGTGGTGAGAGTTTCAATAATGTGCAATACGGCATTGAGCAGGTCGATGATAGGCTTGCAAAACTTGAAGCAACAATTAGTGGAGCAACAATTAGTGAAGCAAGCATAAATAAAGAAATTGTTCCTCAACCAGCACCCTTAAAAAATGAGCAAACTTCAAAAGCCCTGCAAAGTAAACTTAATAATTCGCTGGTTAATGCTAGTGCACAAAATGTTGAATTAGCGCTTAAAGATATTAGGAGGAGCTTTTCACAGGGGACTAATCAAAAGGGCGCTGAAGAAAACAGCTTTGCACAAAAAAATATACAACAAAACGCAACAGTTGCGGCAGAGCAAAATATAGATGAAAGTCATTTGCTAAATAATGACGAAGATAATTATAAAATAAATATTGATAATGAACTATCAGAACATTTTTCTAATAGTGAGCATCAAACACAAACCATACCTCTTATCGATAATGAATATGATTTTGCTGACAATAATGAAGAAGAGCTAGGGCATTCTCTTTCAAAAGAGTTTGATAATGTAATTCGTGGTGGAGTTGCAAAAGATAGTGCTGCAAAAGATGAAATTAAAGAGCGCTTTGATAATAATGAAATTTTTGCGTCAAATGAAGAAGAAGTTACTACTACCCCTTATGCGCCAATTGATGACAAAGCAACTGTAGCTGAAGGCAAATCAAAAAGTAATTATTCTAGCAAAAACACTAATAATAAAAACAATGAGAAACCTGCTAAACCGAAATCAATCTTCGAACAAGATGCATCTGCATCATTTAATCATGAAGCAATAGAAGTAGTAAATACACCACCACCTCATCAAGAGATAGAGCAAGCAAGCGCTAATAATTTCACCAACCAGCCAGTAAAAAACAGTAGCAAAAATACATTTATTGAAGCTGCAAGACGTGCTTCTATGCGACAAAACAAACCGCTAGAGGTTGAGGAAAAGCAATCCTTTATTGCAAAAGGGCTTTCTCGTTTCAAAAGAGATGGATTATCTAAATCTACTAATAAGTTAAAAAAGCAAAATGAAAATATTGCTAATGAGAAAGATAATCAATCATTACAAACTGATAAGAGCGTATTAAATTTGAGCGCCATTTCTTTACTTAAGCGATTAACGAAAAATAATAAGGATAAAACAAAACCTGCATCTGCACCTGCAAGTGATGAGTTAGAGCAAGCCCCAATCAAACAAGATATAGCGCCAGAGAAGAGCAGCTTTATTTTTAATTATCGCAGGTCATTTTTATTGGCCAGTGCGCTAGTTGTAGTAATTGTTTTGTCACTAAACTTACTAACTAAGCGCAGCGGTGTTTCTGATAACCCTCAATTAGCTAAAAATAATAATATTGAAGAGCCTGCAAGCATCATAATCCCTAAAGAAGAAACTCAAGATAATAAATCATTAGATTCTAGTGCAGAGCCAAATCCGTTGATTGACAATACAAGCACTGGCGCTATTAGTCCAATTGATGAATTACCGATTTCCCAAGTGCGCATTATTAACCAAGCAATACCTTTGTCTCTAACCTCTAATTCACCTCAAGAAAATGTAAGTGAAACACAAATTGGTGGGGAAACGGCTAATCTAACAAGTATTACAGACAAAATAATAGAAATTGACACAAGTAAATTCATCAAGGAATTCACTCCATTAGCAACTGCGTTAGAGCTGCCCGCTGAAAAAATTGGCCCCCTTGCCCTAAGAGAAGCAGCAGCTAATGGTGATCCTCGTGCGCAATTTGAAGTAGGAGCAATTTATGGTGAGGGCAAAGCGCTTAAGCAAGATTTTGCAAGCGCAGCAATTTGGTATGAACGTGCAGCAGCTAATGGATTTGCTCCAGCTAGCCTACGTCTTGGTGGGCTTTATGAAAGTGGTAAAGGGGTTGAAAAGAACTATGAGCAAGCCAAATTGTGGTATTTTCGTTCGGCAGAAGCTGGCAATAGAATGGCAATGCATAACCTTGCTTCTCTTTATGCAGGGGGCGAACTTGGTGAACAAAAATTCTTGCAAGCAATAGAATGGTTTGAGCGTGCGGCAAAGCATGGCCTAACCGATAGTCAATTTAATCTTGGCATGTTACACGCTCGTGGCCTTGGGGTAAAACAAGATTTAGAAACTGCCTATTTCTGGTTTTCAATAGCTGCAAAAAATGGTGATAAAGATGCAATAAAAGCTAAAGAAGATGTAGCCCGTTCGCTTAATTCTGACATTGTTATGCAATCACAAACAAAAATAAGTAATTGGAAAAGCGAAGAAATTGATCTAAAAGCTAATTTTGCACCAATAGGTACTTGGGCAAAAGATTTTAATCCTGGACCAACAATTAAAAGCGCTAATGTGGTAGAAAAAGTGCAAATCGCACTTAAGCGCCTTGGCTTTGATGTTGGAGAGCCAGATGGCCTAATGGGCCCTCGTACAAGAGAGGCAATTAAAGAATTTGAAAAAGCAACAGGCATGTCACTTTCTGGAGCGGTTAACCCGCGCTTACTTGCAGTACTTGGATCGCAACCTGTTTAGTCATAGATGATTGAAGCAACACTAAGAGGTTTATTTTGCGCTTAAGTTGACGAGTGCATGTACAGAGGCTTATTGCTATATTATATTTCATTTTTATTTAGGTAATTTCAGTGCAAATTTATCTTCCAATAGCTGAACTCTCGCTTAATATATTTTTCCTTATTGGAATTGGCGGTGCGGTTGGGTTTTTATCTGGAATGTTTGGAGTGGGGGGAGGATTTTTGCTCACTCCATTACTAATTTTTTCAGGTATTCCAGCACCAGTTGCAGTAGCATCTGTTAGTGGGCAAGTTGTAGCAGCTTCAACCTCTGGCGCTCTAAGTTATATGCGCCGCAATTTGATTGATTTTCATCTTGCGCTTTACCTCGTATTATCAGGAGTAATAGGTGCATTTTTAGGGGTCTATACTTTTTCGGCTCTAAGAAATGCTGGGCAAATCGATTTAGTTATTTCAGTTGGCTACCTAGTGTTTTTAGGCTTCATTGGACTAATTATGCTCAATGAAGCAATACGCTCTTTATGGCGACATAAAATGGGAAAAGACATAGCAATGAAATTGCCGGGGCAGCATAATTGGGTGCATGGCTTACCTTTGAGAATTCGCTTTAAGCGCTCAAACCTTTATGTCTCAGTAATACCTGTTTTAATGATCGGCTCTTCAATAGGGTTTTTAGGCGCATTATTGGGCATTGGTGGCGGATTTATTTTAGTTCCTGCACTAATTTATATTTTGCGAGTTCCCGGATCAGTAGTGATTGGCACTTCTTTGGTGCAAGTAATAGCCATTATGGCAGCCTCTGTGATTTTACATGCTATGAACAATTATTCTGTTGATGTGTTATTGGCTTTTTGTCTAATGGTTGGCGGGGTTGTAGGTGCGCAATTTGGCGCATCAGTTGGCAAGATAATGCGTGGCGACCAATTACGAGCAATGTTAGCACTTATAGTTTTAGCCGTAGCTCTTAGATTTGCGTTTTTACTTTTCTTTACTCCTGAGGATATTTTCTCAACCTCAATTATAAGTCTTTCGGAGCTAGTCAAATGAGGGTAATTAAATCTATAATCTTTGCTTTTTTATTACTTGGCTTTTCTTCGAGCATGGCTTTGTCGCAAAGAATTATTAGCGCACTATCAGATAAAGAAATTTTAATTGATCAAGGATTTACTGGCGAAACATTAACGATTTTTGGAAATATTGAGCCAAATATAGGCGCTAAAAAAGAATATCTTGTAGGGCCATTTTCTATTGCTGTTATTATTCAAGGACCAGTTATTAATCGGGTGGTTAGGAAAAAGAGCTATAAATTTGGTATTTGGCTTAATAGTGAGCAATTAATTTTTGAGAAATTGCCATCTTATTATTGGTTATTGAGCAGCGAAAAACCAGAAAACTTTGCATCAAATGAGATATTACAAGAAGCTGGCCTATTGCCAATAATGCAACCTTTTGCGGTTAGCACTAAGGGCGAGGGGGAGCAAAAAATATTTAGCAATGAACTTGTTCGCCTAATGAAAGAAAAAGGTCTTTTTGGCATTAATGAAAATGGGGTGAAATTTCACTCAAATAGCCTTTATTCAATAAATTTAGAACTGCCCTCTGATGTGCCTGTTGGGAGTTTTCTTGCAACAACTTATTTGTTCAAAGGCGGAGAAATAATACATAAACGCTCAGAAGGGTTTTCTGTACGAAAAACTGGGTTTGAAAGGCTTTTAGGAACTTCTGCAAAACAATCTCCCTTTTTCTATGGCGTTTTTACAGTTCTTTTGGCATTATTCACTGGCTGGCTTGGTGGAGTAGCCTTCCGCCGTTAATTTGGAAAATATTATGACACATATCCCCCCCTTTTGGTCTCGCATTGTTACATTAGCTGGAATTTTTGGACTTTTGCCGTTTGTGCTCGCATTTATTGTAACGATTAATCCCAACTTGTTACCTGTTGATGAAGTGATTTTCGAATCAGCAATAATTGGCTTTGGCGTTCTTATATTATCTTTTCTTGGTGGAGTGCGTTGGGGCATTCGCTTACAAGGAGGCGCTGGCTCTGATCTTATTTTCATTGTTGGAATGCTTGGCTCAGCGGTTGGTTTTTTTATTCTTTTAATGCCATATAATTTTGGCCTTATAGTTTTAACTATTGGTTTTGCTCTGCAAGGTGCATGGGATGTTTGGTCTTCTGGAATTCCGCAATTCTATGCTCGCCTTCGTGCTTCTATGACAGGGCTTGTTTGCTTAATTTTAATTGCTATTCTAATTGCAAGGGTTTTTGTATAAAGCTTATTTTCTAATTAAATGGATATTATAATGACACAAAAAATTATTTTTATCACTGGCGCAACCGCCGGTTTCGGAGAAGCAACTGCAAAGCTTTTTGCAAAAAATGGCTGGAAAGTAGTGGCCACTGGTCGCCGTTTAGAGCGCTTAGAAAAATTGCAAAATGCATTAGGTAAAGACAGGGTGCATATCGCACAAATGGATCTCACAGATCATGCTTCGATTAAAAGCGCCATTAGCTCGCTGCCCAATGAGTTTAAACCAATAGATTGCCTGCTCAATAATGGCGGCCTAGCGCTTGGTTTAGGATCAATCCCAGACATAAAAATTGAAGATTGGCGCATTATGGTTGAAACCAATATTATGGGTTTGATTTTAACTACGCAAGAAATGATACCGCTATTAAAGCAAGCAGGGCGTGGGGCCTCAATTATAAATATTGGCTCGGTTGCCGCACGAAATGCCTATCCGGGTGGCAATACTTATGGCGCAACTAAAGCCTTTGTTTCTCAATTTTCTTATAATTTACGCACCGATTTAGCAGGCTCAGATATCCGTGTAACCGAATTAGCACCTGGTATGGCAAAATCTGAATTTATGAAGGTTCGCACTTATGGTGATGATGATGTCAATGAGAGTTTTTATGAAGGGCTTGAGCCAATTTTACCTGAGGACATTGCTAATAATGTTTGGTTTATTGCAAATCAACCAGACCATATTAATATTAATATGATCGAAATTATGCCGCTTTGTCAGGTACCAGGAAGACCTGAAATAATTCGTAAGTATAGTATTTAGCATTTTCAATGCTAAATACTATCACCGCACGAAGCAATAGCGAGTACGGTGCGCGGCGAAGCCAGCGTAATTCAATTAGATAATTGAATTTAGAAAACACTATAATGTCGTAAATATTCAATATGCATAGCATTTTTAATTGTAAGAAACATATCAAAGGAGAGACCTTATGAAATTTCGATATACAATTCTTTATGTTAAAGATGTAAAATCAGCGATTGATTTTTATGTTGCGGCGTTTGGTGCTAAGCAAAAAATGTTACACGAAAGCGGTGATTATGGTGAATTAGACACGGGCAACACTATTCTTGCTTTTTCTGCGCTCGAACTTATGCGCCAGCTCGGCAAAACTCCAAAACCAGCAGATGCTAGTGCGCCAAGCTTTGAAATAGCTTTTGAAACTGATGATGTTGAAGCAGGGGTTGATAGGGCAATTAAAGCTGGTGCGAAATTGATTTCAAAGCCTAGCAAAATGAGTTGGGGTCAAACCATTGCCTATGTGTCAGATGAAAATGGTTTTTTAATAGAAATTTGCACCCCCATTGGATAATAATTATGATCCTATCAAAAAATAAGCAGGTGCAAAGGTTTCTTAATGATACAAGAGATATTGACGATGAAAAATATCAAATCTTACAACAATGTCGCAAAATTACCTTTTCGCTTAACAAGGATATTACTGAGCGCATTATATATGGTGGCATTATGTTCACAAAAAATGACGAAGATTTTGGTGGTATTTTTGTTAGTAAAAAACACGTTTCTTTTGAATTTACAAACGGCTCTCAGCTTGCAGATGAAAATTCTTTGCTGGAGGGAAAAGGTAAATATCGCCGCCATCTAAAATTAAAAACTATAAGCGATATAAAAGAAAAGCAGGTTGAATATTTCGTTAAACAGGTAGCAATTTAATTATAGGCCAAATTATCTAATTGCCTTAATATTTCAGGGTATGAATTTATTTTTGCTGGCGTAATATTTAGCCAACGCCTAAATTCACGATTCATATGAGCTTGATCAGAATAACCGCATATAATCGCACTTTGAGCCAGATTAACCGAACTCCCTATAATTCTAGCGGTTTTTCTAACCCTAGCCAATGATAACCAAGCAGCTGGGGTGCGCCCTGTTTGCGATTTTACTAATCTTTGTAAGGTTCGTGTGCTAACCCCTAAAAGC
>JAMONS010000102.1 GCA_027065555.1 Hyphomicrobiales bacterium
TGCGATTGCAGGGGGCGGTGGGCTTATTGCTTTGCCCATTCTTATTTCCGTTGGCCTGCACCCAGTTGCCGCTATGGCGACCAATAAAATGCAAAGCATTATCGGCACTGCAACCGCCTCTTTTACTTATTGGCGCAAAGGTCTAATTAATTTACGTTCCTTAATATTTGCCATTATTTTTACCTTTGCAGGCTCTTTTTTAGGGGCTTATATAGTTAAACAAATAGATGCTTCTGCGCTTATGTTAGCAGTGCCAATAGCGCTTATTGTAATTGCTTTATACTTTTTATTTGCACCAAACCTAAGCGATGAAAGTAAATCATCACGGCTTAATTTTCTATATTTTGCACCCATTTTAGGGTTTTGCATTGGCTTTTACGATGGAATTTTTGGCCCCGGAACTGGCTCATTTTTTACCATTGGCTTTGTTACTTTATTTGGTTTTGGGGTTTTAAGAGCCACAGCAAATGCCAAAATATTAAATTTCACCTCAAACCTTGCGGCATTAGCTTTATTTATTCCAGCAGGGGACGTTGTCTGGCCAATAGCGATTGTTATGATGGCAGGGCAAATTATTGGCGCAAGATTAGGCGCACTCACAGGAATAAGATTTGGCGCAAAATTCATTAAACCAATAATTGTTATAGTCTGCGTTGCCATGGCGCTAAAATTATTATTAGATATTTAGCCCGTGTTTTTTTGCTAATGCCTGCAAATTCTCTTCTGGCCTTGCCCCAACATGAGAAATAATTTCAGAAGCACAAAGACAACCAAGACTTAGCGCTTGGTGCATATCTTGCCCTCTTGCTAAAGCTAATAAAAAGCCAGAAGCAAATAAATCACCCGCCCCTGTTAGATCAACAATATCATCAACCTTAAATGCAGGCACGGTAATAACTTCACCATCAGCAATAGCCATAGCGCCATCTGCGCCCATTGTAATGGCTGCAACTTCGCAATCTTGCGCCACCATTTGCACGGCATGATGCAAATCATCTGTTTCATATAGTGATTTTAATTCTTCAACATTGGCAAAAACATAATCGCAAGTTTGCGAGCGCAAAAGATCTAAAAATTCTTCCCGAAAACGCCCCACGCAAAATGGATCGCTTAGCGTAATAGCGGTAGCTCTCTCGTGTTTATGGGCATAATTTGCGGCTTGCACAAAAGCTAATTTTGCCTCTGGCGGATCCCATAAATACCCCTCCATAAAAGTAATTGCCGCGGAGCCTATTTGATCTTCGATCATATCCACTTTTGTTAAATCATGACATGCCCCAAGGTAAGTATTCATGGTGCGCTCGCTATCGGGGGTAATTAATATCATAGATTTACCAGACGCTGCGCCATGCTCTAGCATTTTTACCTTATATTCAACGCCAGTTTTTTGTAAATCATCGCTAAAAAAATGCCCAACTTCATCATTTGCCACCTTGCCAACAAAAGCCGCATGCCCACCAAGTGAGGCAACTCCTGCGGCAGTGTTAGAAGCTGAACCACCAGAAATTTGTACCTTATCATCTGGCATTGCTTCATATAATTCTTCTGCCCGATCCGATTCAATAAGGTGCATAATGCCTTTATTTAGATTTTGCGTGACCAAAAACGCATCATCAACTTTTGCTAAAACATCAGTGATAGCATTACCAATAGTTAGGACATCGATTTTTATATTGCTCATGTTTTAGGCTTTCTAAAATTAATTTTGCCGACCTTATATCGCTTATCAATTAAGACAAGCCTAAAGAGTAGAAAATTCATATTTTACTAACGTATATATTTTGGTGAGAACTTAAATTTTTTGATCTTTGCAGCGGCCTCATGGCGCATTAGGTATTTATAAAATAAACCAAAAGCTAAGAAAATTACAAAAGAAATAGCTAGATAATAAAGTGCAGCAACGGAGAAATGTAAAAACACATTATAATCTTTTTCAAATAGTTCACCCGCTTTATTCATTAAATCTTTTTGCTCGTTAATCACAGGAAGCGTGAAATAAATTAATGCCGTTGCATGAAACAAAAATACAACTTCATTGGTATAAGCAGGCCAAGCAAGCCTAATCATATTTGGCCAAATTACCGATAAAAATTGTCGCACTCGTCCCATGCCAAAGCTACGTGCCGCTTCAAGTTCACCCTTAGGCACATTTTGATAAGCGCCATATAATATTTGTGCGCTATAGGCGCTAGTATTTAGAATAAGTATCATTGGCCCCAAGAATAGAGGGTGCAATACAATGTGATCTATGCCCATCGGCTTCCAAACACTTAAATTAAGCGAAAGCATTATTGAATAGAACATAAATAATTGAATGAATAAAGGCGAGCCACGAAACGCATAAATATAGGCGCTGGCAATGCCTGATATTATTTTGCTTTTTGAAGCCTTCATAAGCGTTAGTCCAATGGCGAATAAAAAGCCTATTGGAATGGAGGCAAGTGCAAAATAAATATTAAACAAAGAGGGCTTTGCTAAAATAATTATATCATTAATAATCGCATCAAACCAACTCATAACACAGCCTCGTCAACCATGCCTTTGCCAGTTTTTTTGCGTAAATAAGCAAATGCTCGCTCCGAGAGAAAAGTAACTAAAATATAAAATAGAAATAAAACTAAATAATATTTCCAACGCCAATCGGGGTGAACCAAACCAACTTGCTTGAGATAGTTTGGCGCGCCAAGCCTATCAGCCCATAAAACAATATCAGCAATTTGTAACAATGAAAGCAGGGAGGTTGCTTTAACTAGCAACATCCAAATATTTGATAATCCCGGAAGTGCATAAATCCACATTTGCGGGATATGCACTCGAAGCATAACTTGCATTGGCTTCATGCCATAAGCTTTCGCCGCTTCTAATTGCCCTTTATTTACAGATTTCATAGCACCATGAATAACATTGGCACAAAAAGCGCCATAAACAATGCCAAGCGAAACAGAAGCTAATATCAGATATTCATTAGTTCCCAAAAACCATTGTGCATCGGGGCAGGGCGGCCAATTACCTATATTTGCGGCTAATTCGTCAGCCGTGCAATTTGACTTTGCAAGGAAATACTCAACCCCTTGCTCAAACGCTAATGGGAAAAACAAAAAGAATAAAACGTCAGGCACACCACGTACAACATTGGCGTAAGCTGCTCCTATGAGGCGAAATAAAAAGAAATTAGAATTGAGCATTATAGCGCCCAATAGGCCAAAGGTTAGCGCACAAAGTGCTCCAAAAATTCCAGCGAATATGGTGAAGCGAAAGCTGGCATACCACATCATGTGCTTGCCATTTGTAATATAGGCTAAGCCATCACTTAAATCTTGCCCAATAATATTTGTTAGCCAATCTGGCATTAAGCCCCCACAAAAAAGCTGGGCAGGAATATTCCTGCCCAGTTAAAATATTTATCAAGGCCTAGTTTGAGTAAAAAGGACCTTTTTCAAACCATTTAGCAATCAAAGCGTCTAGCGTTCCATCAGCTTTAACTTCGTCAATCGCTGCGTTAAGTTTAGCTTCAAGGTCATCATCACCTTTACGCAAGCCAAGACCAACACCGCCACCTAACAATATATCTGGCCCACCAAATTTTAGCGCACCACTTGATGCTTCAATTATTGGATCAAGAAAAGATCCATCAGCCAATAAAACATCAATATTACCAGCTACTAAATCAGCAACAGATTGATCTGCTGTTTCATAAGAGAGGACTGTGTTATTTGCAGCAAGGTTTGCTTCAACATAAGAGGCGTGAATTGTTGCGCCCTGCACACCAATTTTAATGCCAGAAAGATTGTCAAAATCAATATTGGCACCTGCTGCCATTGCATAACGTGAAGCATCAGATGGGTAATAATCTTGCGTGAAATCAATGCTTTCTTTGCGTTCTTCAGTAATAGACATGCCAGCAATAATCGCATCATAATTGCCTGCAATAAGATTTGGAATAATGCTATCCCACTCATTTGCAACAAATTCGCACTCAATCGCTGCACGTTTACAAAGTTCATTGCCAAGATCAATTTCAAAGCCAGCTAATTTGCCACTATCATCGATAAAGTTCCAAGGTGCATAAGCCCCTTCTGTACCAAGACGAACAGTTTGAGCGCTGGCAGCACTACTAAGCGCTACAGCTATTGCTGCTGCTAAAATTATTTTCTTCATTTATTTACTCCCTGTTATTTTGGGCTTTTGCCCTATTTAATCGCTTTATTTATAAAACGAAATTCTTATTATTATATATTCAATGCCCTGCAGCACCAAGAAATTGTTTTAAACGTTCAGATTTAGTATTTCCAAATATTTCTTTAACGCTTCCCTGTTCACCAATTATTCCCTCATCAAGAAATATTATCCTATCAGAGACCTCTTTGGCAAATTTCATATCATGCGTAACTAATAGCATAGTTCTACCCTCATCTGCCAACAATTTTATCACCCGTAAAACTTCACCCTCAAGTTCAGGGTCAAGTGCTGAAGTTGGCTCATCAAATAACATTACATCAGGGTTGATACATAAAGCACGAGCAATGGCGGCACGTTGTTGTTGCCCGCCCGAAAGCTGATTTGGGTAGGCATTTGCTTTTTCTGAAATCCCGACCTTTTCAAGCAGGTCAAGCGCTTGCTCACGTACCTCGTCTTTATCACGTTTTAACACATGAATTGGCGCTTCCATAATATTTTCAAGCACTGATTTGTGTGCCCAAAGATTAAATGATTGAAACACCATACCAAGTTTTGAGCGTAAGCGATGTAATTGTGCCAAATTTGCAGGTTCACGTTTTATTTTAGAGCCTTTAAGTAAAATTTCTTCGCCATCAATTTTTATTGTGCCAGAATTTGGCACTTCAAGCATATTGATGCAGCGCAAAAGAGTTGATTTTCCCGAACCAGAAGAGCCGATAAGCGAAATAACTTCTCCCCTATTAGCACTTAGAGATATGCCTTTTAACACTTCCAATGAACCAAAACTCTTATGGATATTATCTAGTTCAATAATTGGCGACATAGTTATTTTTACTCTCCTACTAATATTTAGCATCAAAGCAGGTTTTTATCTGTTTGCAAAGCAAGAATTTACTCATTGGTCAAAATTTTGGCACTCTACCGCCAATCATTTTTGTAACTTTATTGGCAGCCCTCTTTACTATTGGCCCAAATTCAAATACCTGATTATCATTAAATCTAATGATTGGTCCAGAAATTGAAATGCCAGCAATGGCTTCGCCAAATGAATTATATATTGGTGCTGCAACACAGCGCATTCCCAAATATCGCTCTTCATCATCAAACGAGTAACCACGTTGTTTGGTTATTTCTAAATCGGCAAATAATTCATCGGGTGAAGTTAGGGTTTTGGAGGTGAATTCTTTAAGTCCGCCTTTTCTAAGTATTTTTTCAATATTTTTGCGCTCCATTTCACAAAGTAAAGCCTTGCCAATGCCTGAGGCATAAATTGCGCCACGTGTGCCCGGTTGAAAAAATGCTCTAATAGGATTATGCGATTCAACTTGTGAAATAAATACCACGTCTGATCCATCAGCTATTGCTAGATTTGCAGTTTCGCCAGTTTTTTCCATTAATTCACGCATAATTTTATGTGATGCTTCAACTAAGTTTGTGCGAACTAAATATGCGCTGCCAACCCGAAATGCCTCAACGCCAACTGACCATTTTTGCTCCATTTCGCCAAATTCTACAAAGCCGTGTTTTTGCAAAGTTATCAAAATTCGGTGTGTCGTTGAGGGCGGCATTCCAACGCTTAAAGAGATGTCAGTTAAAGTCCTTGCGCCATTTTTTGCCAAAGCTAATAATACCATTAGACCACGATCAAGCGCCTGCACAATATTTGGCTCTTTATCCTCGCCAATGGTTCTTGGTCGCCCTCGTGCCCGCTTTTTACTTTTTGGCTCATTCATTATATTACCTTAAATAAATTTTTTTCAAAAAATAAAACCATTAAAAATAAAAAATGATTTAGCTAATAATAACAAACAGATAAATACATATCAAGTGAGAACGGAAATATTTTTCAAAAAAATTGTAAAATAGATTATCAATGTTATAATAAGCCAAATCCAAACATCAAACCTTAGAGAGTGCTATGATCGGTCAAAACCCAATTTTTATTCCCGGCCCAACTAATATTCCAGATAGTTTACGCAATGCTATGAATGTACAATCCAGCGACCATCGTGCGCCAGATTTTGTCAAAATTTTTGCCCCCGTGCTTGAAGATCTTAAAGATATTTTCAAAACCAAAACTGCTAAAACTATTATTTTTCCATCAAGTGGAACAGGTGGCTGGGAAGCGGCAATGGAAAATACTCTTTCACCCGGAGATAAGGTTTTAATTGCCCGATATGGTATGTTTTCGCATCGCTGGATTGATCTTTGCCAGCGCTTTAATCTTAATGTTGAAATTATTGAATGTGAGTGGGGTACTGGTGCGCCAGCTGATCTGTTTGAGCAGCGCTTGCTTAGAGATAAGGCTCACGAAATTAAAGCGGTTTTGGTAACTCATAATGAAACTGCAACAGGCGTTAAATCAGACATTGCTAGCGTAAGAAAAGCAATAGATAATGCCGAGCATGAAAGCCTATTATTTGTAGATTGCGTATCTTCACTTGCTTCAATGGATTTCAAAATGGACGAATGGGGTGTTGATATTGCCATTTCAGGTTCACAAAAAGGCTTTATGCTCACCGCAGGCTTGGCAATTCTTGCTGTCTCAGAAAAAGCATTAGCATTTGGAGAAAATGCCAAATCAACACGCACATTTTTTGATTTTACAGATATGCTCAATGCCAATAAAAATGGTGGTTTTCCCTACACTCCTCCATTGCAACTTATTCATGGGCTTAGTGCTGCGCTAAAAATCATCAATGATGAGGGTTTGGAAAATGTATTTTCTCGCCATTATCGCTTAGCGCAAGGTGTGCGTGAGGCAGTTAGTGCATGGGGTTTAAATCTTTGTGCAAAAAGCCCTGACCTATATTCCGATTCTATTAGCGCCATTTATGTTCCAACAGGTTTTAATTCAGACGAGTTGACTAATCATGCCTATGATAAATATAATGTCTCGTTTGGCGTTGGGCTTGGCGAAATGGCAGGCAAGGCGTTTCGTATTGGGCATTTGGGTGCACTAACCGATGTTATGGTGCTTTCAGGCTTGGCAACTATTGAAATGGCAATGAAGGATCTTAATTATCCGATAGAACTCGGCTCAGGTGTAAGCGCTGCGCAGGAATATTATCGTAATTCTTCAAATAAGGCGAAGTGAGGTAGTATGAGCAAACCCGATCTATATATCCCGACCTATGATGACGTTTTAGCGGCCCATGAACGTATTCAGCCCTATGTG
>JAMONS010000103.1 GCA_027065555.1 Hyphomicrobiales bacterium
CCAAAGTTTTGCCATGTTAAAACTCTCATAAACCTGCCCCTGATTTACTGCACCATCACCAAAATAAACTAGTGCAACATTGTCATCACCTCGATATTTATTGGCAAATGCTAGGCCAGTGCCAAGAGAAACCTGCGCCCCGACAATACCATTACCACCATAAAAATGTTTTTCCTTAGAGAACATGTGCATCGAGCCGCCCTTGCCTTTGGAGAGGCCATTTCGCCCTCCAGTCAATTCAGCCATAACACCTTTAGGGTCAATTCCAACAACCAACATATGCCCATGATCACGATAAGAGGTGATAGATTGATCGCCCTCAATTGAAGCCATATGAATGCCAGTAACAACCGCCTCTTGCCCAATATAAAGATGGCAAAAACCGCCAATCAATCCCATGCCATACATCTGCCCTGCTTTTTCTTCAAAGCGGCGAATGAGCAACATTTCTTTATAGGCATAAAGGTCATCTTCTTTAGAAAAGTTTGGAGCGTTGGTTTGAGCTTTAGAGATTTTATTTTTTGCTACTTTTTTAGCCGCTTTTCGTGCCATTTATAAGATCCTCAAAGTAGTTAGAATTGAAATGTTGCAATTTGAATATTTTGCAAACTACATAACGAACAGACATATTGTTTTGCATTTGATAACATATTTAGGAAATATAGGACATAAGGAATATGCTTGGTATTATTACCTTTAATGTGTTGTTTTAGTTCAGGAATTACAAATTAGCTAATTTTTAGTTAATTATTGAACTTAACCTGAAGTAGGATAATTTCATTGTGTTGGCAGAATTACAATTCTATCATTTTCATGTGTCATAAATAACATGCCCCTAGCCCATTCAGATAGGATATCGGGATCTAATTTTTTAGGGTCAAGCAGCGCAATCTTTTTTTTCATATTAGTGATTTCAACTTGAAGATTAGCATTTTTAATTTCTAATTGCTCAATTTGACTTATCATAACTTTACGATTTTGCGTGCCAAAATTACCTGAAACAGCGCTAAGGCCCATATAGGATAAAAAGCCAAACAACAGCACGCTAATGCCTAATTGCTTAATTTTTGATGGTCTTTTTTGGCGTGTTGGCATATTTCACTCTTTTAGTTGAGCGAATGATAAGCGTAATCTATTAAAAAGACGTTGCTAAATGCACAGTTTTTTTACGTCAATAATTTTTTACTAATTAATATTTAACTAGTTTTGAGGTCAATTTTAACGAGATAGAGCCAGCTTCAATCAAAGCGCTACAAGTTTAATTGGTAATTCTCTCTGCTTTATTTCACAACAGACCTACCAGCATAAACAGCCGCACTGCCCAACTGCTCTTCAATACGAATAAGCTGGTTATATTTGCTTAAACGTTCTGAGCGTGAGAGCGAGCCTGTTTTTATTTGCCCGCAATTTAGCGCCACCGCTAAATCGGCGATTGTATAATCTTCTGTTTCACCAGAGCGGTGCGACATAACTGACGTATAAGACGCACGGTGCGCCATATCTACTGCTTGCATGGTTTCTGTCAAAGTGCCAATTTGATTGACCTTGACCAATATTGAGTTAGCAACGCCCATTTTTATGCCGGAGCTTAGACGTTCTGGGTTGGTTACAAATAAATCATCACCAACCAGCTGAACCTTATCGCCTATCGCTTTGGTTAGGCTTTTCCAGCCTTCCCAATCGTCCTCGTCCATTCCGTCTTCAATAGAAATAATCGGGTATCTAGCGGCTAAATCAGCTAAATATGCAACATTTTCTTCAGAAGTTAGGCTTTTGCCTTCCCCCTTCATTTCATATTTACCGTTTTTATAATATTCACTCGCCGCACAATCTAATGCCAATGCGACATCTTCACCAGCCTTATAACCAGCTTTTTCAATTGCACTCATTATAAAATCAAGTGCCTCATCTGCTGAGGCTAAGTTAGGCGCAAAGCCGCCCTCTTCCCCAACATTAGTATTATGACCTTTTTCACTAAGGGATTTTTTTAGAGTATGAAAAATTTCAGAACCAATACGAATAGCATCAGCAATGCTAGCCGCACCAATCGGCATAATCATAAATTCTTGAATATCAATCGGATTGTCTGCATGTTCACCGCCATTGATGATATTCATCATTGGCACTGGCATGATATGGGCATTTGGTCCACCAAGATAACGATATAGTGGCAGCATAGAAGATTCAGCGGCCGCCTTTGCTACCGCTAGCGAAACGCCAAGAATAGCATTTGCGCCTAGTTTGCTTTTATTTGGCGTGCCATCTAATTCAATCATTGCCTGATCAATTTCAATTTGATCAAGCGCATCCATGCCCTCTAATTCGCTAAAAATGAATGTGTTGACATTATCAACGGCATTTAGAACGCCTTTGCCCATATATTCACGCCCACCATCACGAAGCTCAGCCGCCTCATGTGCGCCAGTTGAAGCACCAGAAGGCACAGCGGCACGACCAAATGAGCCATCATCAAGCGTTACATCAACTTCAACAGTTGGATTACCTCTACTATCAAAAATTTGGCGGGCAACAATATCAATAATATAAGACATAAGAAATTCCTAAAAATTAGTTTTACTATTTGTTTGATAGTCAAGATTTGAGCGGAAAGCAAAACTTAATTAGTCTTTTATTTTATGAGCATCTAATTGTTTTTCTTTTAAGGACTTTAATAGAGCATCTTTTTTTCTATTCTCTTTGTTTTGTCCAAATTTAATTCTGTTTTGCTCAGCTTTTGATTGCTTTATGGCTCTTGCTTTTGTTTTTCTGGCTTTTCTTAAATTTATAATTTCACTCATGTCAGCATTTTATAGATTTTTACTTTAAGAGCAATACCAACGCCAAGATCGATCATCACCAGTATCTACATGCACAAAACGCCTGCCACAATAATAACCACGACCACCGCCAACATTTGCTGCCCACCAATTAAGGATTTTTTGTTTGCCAACGCCTTTAATTACCACATCAGCAGCTTTGCAACCTCTATGATAAAGATGATAGCTTTTTTTAACCGAGCGGTTAGCTTTTCTGGTACGACAAGAGCTGGTTACCTCAACAGGGCCAAGCGCTTTGCTCATCTTACAAAGCCCATCGTATAATATCTTATCTGTTCCATTCTTAAGCCCGCTAACATTGCAATTTGAGGCGGCTATGGCTTGATATAGATAAATGGGCGTTACGCTAATTGGCATAGCAAAGGCAACGGCCAGCATTATGCCAACCAATTTGGTTGTAATAGATTTCATTTTATTTCTTTTTGATTGTTGAATTTTTTGGGGTTTATTGCGTGCCTAAAAAAATGTCACGGACATTGTTATATTATGGTTGATAGAGATAGCTAATTAATAGAGTTAATAGCTAAACTATCAGAACCAGCTGGCGGCAAAAACCAGCAAATTTTGGCAAAATTAAGACTGTGTTAATTTTTATTAAACCATACGGCTTTGTTTAAGCGCCGCACTAATAAAAGAAGCAAAAAGCGGATGCGGATCGAAGGGGCGAGATTTAAGTTCGGGGTGGAATTGTACACCAATAAACCATGGGTGGTCAGTGCGCTCAACAATCTCTGGTAATTTACCATCAGGCGATATACCAGAAAAAATCAAACCGCTAACCTCTAGCACTTTACGATATGCCATATTAACTTCATAGCGATGGCGATGACGTTCTGATATATCTGTTGTGCCATAAATATCAGCAATTCTAGAGCCTCGTAAAAGTTGTGCAGGATATGCGCCGAGCCTCATTGTGCCGCCTAAATCTGTTTTATCTGAGCGCTCTTGTGTCTGATTATCTTTAACCCACTCGGTCATCAACCCAACAATAGGATCTCTAACTTCACCAAATTCACTTGAGCCAGCGCTCTTTAAGCCAGCAATATTTTGTGCTGCCTCAACGCAAGCCATTTGCATACCTAAGCAAATCCCAAAATATGGCACATTGCGCTCACGAGCAAATTGCGCAGCTTTTATTTTACCTTTTGTTCCACGCTCACCAAAACCACCCGGAACAAGTATTCCATGCACATTCTCTAAAAATGGCGATGGATCATCTTTTTCAAATATCTCAGCATCAAGCCATTTAAGATTGACTTTTACCTTATTATCAATGCCACCATGCACCAGTGCTTCTGAAAGAGATTTATAAGCATCTTTAAGTTCAATATACTTACCGACAATAGCAATATTGACTTCACCTTCTGGATTATGAATGCGTGAAGATATTTCTTGCCATTTTTCTAAGTTTGGCTCTGGGGCATCTTTAATTGCAAATGCTTTAAGCACTTCGCTATCAAGCCCTTCATTATGATAAGCTATTGGAACATCATAGATTGAAGCTACATCAAGCGCTTGAATTACCGCACTCTCACGCACATTACAAAATAGCGAGAGTTTTCTTCTATCAGATTTTGGTATTTCTCTATCACACCTAACAAGCAAAATATCAGGTGCAATGCCTATTGAGCGCAATTCTTTAACCGAGTGCTGAGTTGGCTTAGTTTTAAGTTCACCAGCCGCCGCAATATATGGCATCAAAGTTAGATGAACATAGATTGAAGTTCCTCTTGGTAAATCATTGCCTAACTGCCGAATAGCTTCAAAAAATGGCAAAGCCTCAATATCACCAACTGTGCCGCCAATTTCGCAAAGCACAAAATCAAAATCTTCATTACCATCAAGCACGAATTTTTTTATTTCATCGGTAACATGCGGAATAACCTGTACAGTTGCCCCTAAATAATCACCACGCCGTTCTTTTGTGATAATATCAGAATATATGCGCCCTGTTGTGACATTGTCTTTTTTATTAGCAGATCGCCCAGTAAAACGCTCATAGTGCCCAAGATCAAGATCAGTTTCTGCGCCATCATCGGTTACAAATACTTCGCCATGCTGAGTTGGTGACATTGTACCCGGATCAACATTTAAGTAAGGGTCAAGTTTTTTTAAACGCACAGAATAACCACGAGCCTGCAACAGTGCGCCAAGCGCTGCTGATGCTAAACCTTTACCAAGTGAGGAGACCACGCCTCCAGTAATGAAAATATAACGAGCCATGGGTGTTATTTATATACACACTTATAAAACATTTGAAATGAAAAACCTATATCATAGTAAAAAAAAGGGGAAATCTTATTTCCCCTATTAAATTAGTTATTTGTAGGAGCTTGTGGCGCACCACTAGCTGGTGGCAACGCCAAATTAGGTGCATCTATTTGTTGTGAATTAGGGTTCGGTGCAGTTCCATCTGGCGTTGGCACTGCCAATCCATTATCTCCAGAAAGACTATTAAGCGCATCAAGCACGTTTACATTTTCGCCTTGTGACTGCTGTTCCAAATTCTCTAATATTGAATTAGTGCCTCTTTCAACATCATTAACAATACTTAGGCCAATAGCTGTCGCCATAAATAGTGCTCCTAAAATTGCGGTAGTTCTGGTTAAAAGATTGGCAGAAGTGCGAACAGGAGCAAAGCCTCCACTATTTCCTCCACCCATGCCAAGTGCGCCACCTTCTGAACGTTGCAGTAAAATTACTACAATCATTACCAGCACAATAAGTAAATATACAACGATTAGGATATTAGCCATTTTTCAAAATTCTTCTTAAATATATGAGTTTGAGCTTTCTCTACACCTATTAAATTATAAATACTAGTATTTTTAGGCAAAAACATGACCTATTTATTGGCAAGCCTCAATTATCTGGATAAAATCACTAGCCTTAAGACTTGCACCACCGACTAAACCACCATTTACATTATTAAGTTCAAGTATTTCTTTGGCATTATTTGGCTTCATAGAGCCACCATAAAGAATAGGCGTTTTTTCTCCATTTACCCCAAATCTCTTAACAAGTGCCACTCTAATAGCATCGTGCATCTCATTAATATCATTAATTGATGGAACAAGGCCTGTGCCAATCGCCCAAACAGGCTCATAAGCAACAATTATATCTTTAATGTCTGTTGGGATTGTTTTATCTAATTGCTCAAGCACAACTTTTAGCGCCCTACCCTGTTTGCGCTCATTTTCACTCTCCCCGATGCAAATTATTGGAGTAATTCCTGCCCTAAAAGCGGCCTTTACCTTTGTTTGCACAATTTCATCACTCTCAGCACAATCTGCACGGCGCTCTGAATGTCCAACTATAACATATTGCGCTCCTGCATCTTTAAGCATTTCAGCGCTTATATCACCAGTATGCGCACCTGATTGTTCAGCATGGCAATTTTGCCCACCAAAGGAAATTTTTGAATTTTCCTTTAGTCGAGCAGCAGAAATTAATAGAGTTGAAGGCGGGCATATTACTGCATGACATTTATCAGTATTCATATCCTTTAGCATAGAATTAAGCCCATCAATTTCGCCTAATTGCTTAATCTCTCCATTCATTTTCCAGTTGCCAATTATTAGTGGTATAATTGCCTTATTCATTTTTTACTCTCCCTAAACAAACTATTGGACTATTGCTCATTATTGCCGTAATTCCACATAACAGATATTTTAGCGTTCGCACTTATAAATTGATTGCTAATGTTTAATATCATTATATATACAAGCCTATGGTTAAAAGCCAATGGGCAAAAGCCAATAACTTATTTGCTAAAGGAAAAATATTTATGCTCGATGGTTTACGAAATTTTGCTAGAACATGGCCTGGAAAAATTTTAGGTGTTTTAATGCTAATCGGATTAGCAGGATTTGGCATGTCTGGAGTTTTTACTTCACTTAACTTCAATACAATAGCCAATGTTGGTAAAGAAGAAATAACAACAAGAGATTTCCAGCGCAATTATTCACGTCAAATCAATGAAATTGCAAACCAAATCGGCTCTACACCAACCGCCCAAGAGGCAATCGCTTTGGGTATTCCTTCTGCAGTATTAAGCAATTTGGCATCAGAGGCCGTATTAAATTCTTTAGGCAAAGATTTTGGACTAGGGATTTCAGATGAATTACTGGGCGAGAGAATTCAATCAGACCCAAGCTTTAGCACTATAACAGGTGGTTTTGATACGCAAACCTTTCGAACAACTTTAAGAAGTAATGGTTGGAGCGAAAATGAATATTTTGAAATGCAAACAAAAGTAGCTATTCGTCAACAATTAGCGCTTGGCCTTTTTAATGTAGAAGCTTCCAAAAGCGCCGTTGAACTTATGACTAGGTTTGGTGATGATAAAAGAGATGTGGAGTATTTTGTTGTTAGCAAAGATACTAT
>JAMONS010000104.1 GCA_027065555.1 Hyphomicrobiales bacterium
AAGACCCGCAACGTCTTGTGCTTGATTTGTAAAAACATACGTCCAAGAGGAGGCGTTTATTTGTTTTTGCAGGTTTTTGATATAGATCATTTCTCCTCGTACTACATCTACCTACCGCTTTTCAACGGTATGACGACGGAGGGTGCGGCTGACAGTGGAGGTAAGAATTACGTGACACATACAGCAATGACATCAAAGGCTAATTATAAAGCATATTACTATAACAATAAGTGCACGATATGAGTTTAGAATTTTTCCTTACTGCCCTTGTTATCATTCTTATTCCAGGAACAGGTGTTATTTACACTATAACTATTGGCATTGCACGTGGGCGAATGTCCTCATTTTTTGCAGCATTTGGTTGCACAATGGGGATTTTGCCGCATATTTTAGCTTCCATTATGGGATTAGCGGCAATTTTACATTCTAGCGCTTTATTATTTCAAATGGTGAAATATGCAGGTGTGGCATATTTGCTATTTCTCGCTTTTCAAATTTTAATGCAAAAAGGCACGCTTTCATTTGAGCATGATGGCAAAAATAACAATAGGCTTGGCTTAATAAAAGTAGGCTTTTTAATAAATATTCTAAACCCAAAACTATCAATATTCTTTTTAGCATTTTTGCCGCAATTCATTTCAACTAACGCTCAGAATAATATCTGGCAAATGTTATCCTTAGGCATAATTTTTATGTTCATGACATTTATAGTATTTACTATTTATGGAAGTTTTGCAGCCCTAGCACGAGAAAAAATACTCTCAAGCAAAGCGATTATGAAATGGTTTAATAGATCAAGCGCCGCTATTTTTGCAGCCTTAAGTTTGAAATTAGCATTGAGCGAAAAATGATAATGAGCTTCCCTCTAATTGAATATCTAACAATTATTGGCATTTTTAGCATTGGCGCAATATCACCCGGACCAGATTTTGCAATGGTTTTGCGCCAGTCGATAATTCATGGACGAAAAGCGGGGGTTTTTACCTCACTGGGTATTGCTTCAGCTATTCTTGTGCATGGTGCATATACAATTTTGGGCTTGGGAATAATAATATCGCAATCCCTATTGTTATTTTCTATCGTTAAATACCTTGGAATTGCCTATTTGCTATATTTGGGGATTAGTGCGCTTTTTGCACCTGCGCCAGAACCATCAGTAAATTTGAGTGAGAAAACAAACAATATAAGCTCGACAAAATCATTTACCATTGGATTTTTAACTAATTTACTCAACCCCAAAGCAATGTTATTTTTTATCTCACTTTTTACAATAATTGTTAGCGCTGCAACACAAGCACAATTTCAAGCCTTCTACGTATTTTCAATGTCTATAATATTGTTCATTTGGTTTACTCTTGTAGCTATTTTTTTTACCACTCAAAAAGTGCGCAATGGCTTTTATAAATTAGGAAAATGGTTTAATAGAATTACAGGCCTAGCACTTATTATTTTAGCTATGCGAATGGCATTTTTTGAAAATAAATAATTTAAGGAAATTTTATGACAAATGTTTTTGATGTTACAATAATTGGCTCAGGCCCTGGTGGTTATGTTTGTGCTATTCGTGCGGCGCAATTAGGTTTGAAAGTTGCTATAATTGAGCAATGGCCAACATTTGGCGGTACATGCCTAAATATTGGTTGTATTCCATCAAAAGCCATGTTGCACGCCTCTGAAATGGTTGAGCAATTAGCGCATAATTTTGATAAGTTAGGCATTGAAGTAAGTGGCGCTAAAGTAAATCTTGATAAAATGATGGCGCATAAAGATAGCGTTGTTAAAGCCAATACTTCTGGCATTGAATATTTATTTAAGAAAAATAAAATCACCGCTTTTAAAGGCTTAGGCTCAATCGAGGCGCTAGGAAAAGTTAAAGTAACGCCAGAAAAGGGCGAAGCTCAAATCATTGAAACTAAAAATATTATTATTGCCACTGGCTCTGTTTCTGCTGATTTGGCGGGTCTAAAAATTGATGAGAAACAAATAGTTTCAAGTACTGGTGCGCTTTCATTATCAAAAGTGCCGCAAAATTTACTAGTAATTGGTGCTGGAGTTATTGGGCTTGAACTTGGCTCTGTTTGGGCTAGGCTTGGGGCAAAAGTTACTGTTGTTGAATATCTCGATCATATCTTAGCAGGAATGGATAAAGACTTATCTAAAAACTTTATGCGCAATCTTAAAAAACAGGGTTTTGATATTAAGTTATCAACCAAAGTTACTGGCGTAAATAAATCTGATAATGGACTAGTTGTAACAACTGAAAGCTCACAGGGTGGCTCACCCTCGACCATTAAAGCAGATATTGTTTTGGTGGCAATAGGTCGCAAAGCCTTTACCAATGGGTTGGGCTTAGAAAATATAGGCGTTGAGCTTGATGAACATGGGCGCATTAAAACTAATGATAATTATAAAAGCTCGGTTGATGGCATCTACGCCATTGGTGATGTGATAAAAGGGCCAATGTTAGCGCATAAAGCAAGCGAAGAAGGCGTGGTGCTTGCTGAAATTTTAGCTGGCAAAAAAGCGCATGTAAATTATGATGTAATTCCGGGTGTTGTTTATACAAGCCCCGAAATCGCCTCGGTTGGAAAAACAGAAGAGCAACTCAAAGATGAGGGCATTGAATATAAAGTTGGTAAATTCCCATTCTCTGCCAATGGCCGAGCAAAGGCTATGTTGGCATCAGACGGATTTGTTAAAATTTTAGCTGATGCAAAAACCGATAGAGTGCTTGGTGGGCATATTTTGGGGCATGGCGCTGGCGAATTGATACATGAAATTGCTATTCTAATGGAATTTTCAGGAGCTGCTGAGGATTTAGCACTAACCTGCCATGCGCACCCAACAATGTCAGAAGCCGTACGAGAAGCCGCATTGGCTTTGGGTGATGGAGCGCTGCATATATAGAGTTTAGGGAAGGTATGAGCAATTTCCTCCTGTCACACTGATCTCCATCTGTGTCACCTTGAGCGTAGCCGAAGGGTCTTAAGCAAGGAAAATTCTTTTTACACGCTTACGCCGCACAGGCACAATACAATCGATGATATTCGTTGTTGTAGCTTTGCTTTTTAGATGATAAGTTCAAAATAATCACTATATAAGAGTCAATTAACAGCTCAATTAACAGGTAGAAAATCTTATGAACTGGATAGATAAAGTTGTTCGCCCAAAAATTCGCTCGTTTTTACATAAGCGTGAGGTTGCCGATAATCTTTGGGTTAAATGTCCACAATCTGGCGAGATGATTTTTCATCGTGACCTTGAGGCCAATCAATGGGTTGTGCCAAATTCTAATTATCACATGAAAATAAAATCCTCGGATAGGCTTAAGAGTTTTTTTGATAGCGGTGAATATGAAGAATTAGACTTACCGCAAGTTGTGCAAGATCCGCTTAAATTTCGTGATCTTAAACGCTATTCAGATCGCCTAAAAGAACATCGTAATAAAACGGGTATGTATGATGCGGTGGTCTTAGCTAGGGGTAAATTAAGGACACAAGAAATTATTGTAGCCGTGCAAGATTTCGATTTTATCGCTGGCTCTTTAAGCATTGCCGCAGGTGCTGCTATCGTAAAAGGCATTAATGTTGCAATAGAAAATAAACTGCCATTTGTTATTTTTACTGCATCTGGTGGTGCAAGAATGCAAGAGGGTATCCTATCCTTAATGCAATTACCTAAAATAACAGTAGCCGTTAAAAGATTAAAACGTGCTGGTTTGCCCTATATTGTAGTTCTCACCAACCCAACAACTGGCGGCGTTACGGCGTCTTATGCCATGCTTGGTGATGTGCATATTGCCGAACCGGGGGCGCAAATTGGTTTTGCTGGCGCTCGAGTAATTGAGCAAACTATTCGTGAAAAACTGCCCGAAGGCTTTCAGCGCTCTGAATATTTACTCGAGCATGGCATGGTAGATATGGTAGTACATCGCCATAATTTACGTGATATAATTTCTTCTTTGTTATTAATGTTTATGGGACTGCCTGCGGCTGAAAAATCAACATCTATTATTGTAGCAGATCAACAAGAAGTTGAGCCAAAAGAACAGCCCATTAACACAGATAAAGATGATGGCCTATTAAGCTCTGTGCCACCAGAGGCTGCTCACGCTGAATAGGCTTTTTGAATGCGTACCGATGCAATATTAAAACGCTTGCTTGAGCTACACCCAAATAAGCTTATAGACCTTAAATTAGATAGGATTGAGCGCCTTCTTGAATTATTGGGGCGGCCGCAAGATAATTTGCCAAAGACCATTCATGTTGCAGGCACAAATGGCAAAGGCTCAACCATTGCGCATTTACGTGCTATGATTGAGGCTGCAAATAAAAAAGTGCATGTCTATTCTTCTCCACATTTAGTTTCTTTTCGTGAACGTATAAGATTAGCTGGTAAATTGGTTTCAGCTAAAGCATTAAATAAAGCACTTGAACATTGCGAAAAAATAAATGCTGGCGCACCAATTACTTATTTTGAAATAACTACGGCGGCGGCGTTTTATTTATTTTCAAAAATTAGGGCTGATTATCTTTTGCTCGAAGTTGGGCTTGGTGGGCGCTTTGACGCAACTAATGTAATTGATGAACCGTTTGGCACAATTATCACCCCTGTTTCAATCGATCACGTAGAATTTTTAGGTAATAACCTAACAAAAATTGCGCATGAAAAAGCAGGGGTTATTAAAAAAAATGCACCTCTTGTGGTTAGCAAACAAAGCGAAGAGGTACAAAATTCTATTGTAAAATATGCGAATAGTTTAGGCGTAACACCATTTATTCAAGGGCAAAATTATGATGGCTTTAAGCAAAATGGGCGACTTATCTATCAAGATGAAAAAGCTCTGTTAGATTTGCCTCCTTCTGCTTTAAGAGGGGATTTTCAATATGAAAATGCTGCCCTTGCCATTGCTGCCATTAGGCATTTTAAATTACCAATAAGCGAAAATGAAATTGCCATTGGGCTAAAAAACACTAAGTGGGCAGGGCGTTTAATGGCAATAAGAGAGGGTGAATTATATGATATTTTACCTAAGAGCCATGAATTATGGCTTGATGGCGGACATAATATTGCAGGGGCAAAAGTTTTGGCACAGGCACTCTGGCCTATTAGTATGAGCGCAAGAGAAGAGAGAAAAATAAGTAATGGGAAAAGAATAATGGCGGGGGTGCCGGGGACGGGAGCAAAGCGACCAACGGCGGCAGGAATAAGTGACGACAAGAATAAAAGAGACCTAGTTTTAATAATAGGCTCTTACGCCAATAAAGATGTAAGCGGTTTTTTAGGTGAATTTAAGGGCATAGTTTCACAAATTATCACTATTCCCATTAGCGGCGACAGAGCCAGCATTAGCGCTAAAGATTTGGCAAAAATCGCTATTAAGCAGGGTTTTAATGCCAAGCCCGAACGCTCAATTAAAACGGCATTAAAAAGCGCTGCAAAAATTAAAAATGCCCGTGTGCTAATTTGCGGTTCTTTACATTTGGTTGGTGATTTTTTAGCCAAAAACAAAACTATTATAAATTAAATATTATTAGCGCCAAATTCCCACCCAAGCATGGCCTTTTTTCGATTTAAGCCCCAATGATAACCAGTTAATTTGCCGCTTTGTCCAATAACACGATGGCACGGCACAATAAATGAAATTGGATTGCGCCCAATCGCTGCTCCAACTGCCCGTGCGGCTTTTGGTTTCTTTATGTTTTTTGCTAAAGTGCCATAAGTTATGGCGCTACCCATTGGAATAGATAATAATCCCTGCCAACAGCGAATTTCAAAATCAGTTCCGATAAATATTATTTTTATTGGATCATTTTTATTCCATTTATTCTTATCGAAGATTTTTGCGGACATGGGCGCAATTTGTAAATCATTGCGTTCAAACTTTGCTTTTGGCCAACGATTTGCCATATCAAGATAAGTTTTCTCTTCTTCCCCGTCGTCAAAAAACGCTAACCCTGCAAGACCATAATCAGTAAGGAATAACATCGCATTGCCAAATATTGATGGCGCAATGCCCCAAATCATGCTTAATCCCTCACCCCTATTAGCCCAAGCACCAGGTGGCATTGCGTGATGGGTTACAAATAAATCATAAAGACGAGAGGTCGAGCTAAGCCCTACTTCGTTGCTAGTTGTTAGTATACTGGCATTTTGTTTTAATAATTTTTTGGCATGATCAAGCGCCACTGCTTGCATAAATGATTTTGGTGACAGGCCGCACCAACGCTTAAATAAAGCAACAAGCAAACGCTCATTTAATCCCAACGCATGTGCAAAATTTTCTAAATCAACATTGCTAGCATTATTTTTACTAAGGTAAATAATTGCCTGTTGCACAATTTGATAATCTTCGTTTTGCGTTTTTAGATAATTTTCCATAAGGTTAGTTTAGTTAGAAAATAAATTAAAGCGAGCCGATTTTGACAAATAATAATAAAAACCAAAAGCCCAAATCAATATTAAATAAACAAGAGGTTGAGGCAATTTTTAACGCCTTTGAAAAACATGATAAAAACCCTAAGGGAGAACTTGATTATGTAAATCTTTTTACGCTTTTAGTTGCGGTAGTGCTAAGCGCACAAGCAACGGATAAGGGAGTAAACAAGGCAACAAAAGAGCTTTTTGCAATAGCTGATAGCCCAGAAAAAATGCTTGATTTGGGGCTTGAGAAATTAACTAATCATATTAAATCTATTGGACTTTATCGCAATAAAGCAAAAAACACCTTAGCGCTTTCAAAAATATTATTTGAGCAATATAATTCCAAAGTTCCAAATGATAGAGAGGCGCTAATATCATTGCCCGGAGTTGGGCGCAAAACCGCAAATGTTGTGCTTAATATTGGGTTTGGCGAGCCAACTATTGCAGTAGACACACATTTATTTCGCATCAGCAATCGCACAGGATTAGCCATTGCTAAAACCCCGCTTGAAATTGAAAAAATATTACTAAAGGTAATCCCAAAAAAATACTTACTTCATGCCCATCATTGGCTGATTTTACATGGGCGTTATATCTGTAAAGCCAGAAAACCAGATTGCAAACATTGTATCATTAGCAAATGGTGCAAATATGAGGACAAGCTTTTATAATTTTCTTAGCATAGTGACTAGTGTCATGTTGAGAGTAGCGAAGCATGACTTTTTTATGTGTCATTCTTGTATATGTCCACTAATTCGTCTTTGAAATGTTCAAGGGTTTCAAAATATGTTTCTTCG
>JAMONS010000105.1 GCA_027065555.1 Hyphomicrobiales bacterium
GCCCTCATCAATCACCAAGTCATGCGCCATTGCGCCAGTTGCCTCAATATTACCCCGAGTAGTATCAAAATGATTATTTGATGGAATGTGTTTTCCCTTGCCGCCAATAAGCGAGAATAAAATTGCTTCTGCCGCCCTGCCCTGATGAGTTGGAATAATATGCTTAAAATCCATCAAATCTCGCACGCTAGCCTCAAAGCGATCAAAGGAGGGCGAGCCTGCATAGCTTTCATCACCATTCATAATAGCCGCCCATTGCGCCGAACTCATAGCCGAAGTACCAGAATCAGTCAGCAAATCAATAATCACATCGTCTGATTTTAGAGCAAATAAATTATAATGCGCTTTTTGCAAAAGCTCTTTGCGCTCATTTTGAGTGGTAAAGCGAATAGGTTCGACAGATTTAATGCGAAAAGGTTCAATGATAGTTTTCATAAGGGCAACTCCAAAAATATGCCCATTTTGACTATCAGTTTGACTATCAAGAAAGGGCTGATACGCTACGGTTGCCAGCCCTATTGCCGACCGCGTTCAGCGCCCAAATTAATACTTAAACTCTAGTTGGAAACTTATCTTGAGGCAATAGGAAAAACTAACTACTTACACACCAGCAGGAATTGCGAAGATAATTACCAAAATCGCTAAGGCAATTCCAACGCCATAGATAATAATGCGCCATTTAGCTGCTTTGCTTTTGCCGTTAATAATTGCCAAAACAGCTTGTAGGCTTTGCAAACCATAATAAAGAATAAATGCTTTTGAGGCAAAAGCTATTATTTCATAAATATTGGCGCTCCATATAATTATCAAAGATGCAATGGCTGATATCGCATAGCCCCAATGGGGATTGAATTTTTTGCCGCTTGCCTCACGCAACAAGCCACCAGAGCCATTCATATCGGCGACAGCGGCTGAGAGTTGTGATGCCATTGCGGCTAAAATCAATAATGGTGCAAGCAAAATTCCTAGCGGTTTTAGCAAATCAATAATTGCCGTTTCGCCACCTGTTTTTGGCAAATCACCAGTAAAATATCTAGTGGCAAGCAATATAAAAACTACATATATAACCGTTGAAATCCATTGTGCTACTCGCATGGTTTTCACTCTAGTTTTTGCATCATAAGCATGCCCCAAATAGCGTGAAGTCTCAAACCCCTGCACTAAAATCACTAAGCCAAGCAATATCTGAACCTCTGCCATTCCCATTGTGTGGTTAAGTTCTGGCCAAGAAAATTCACCATTACCAAACGCCACAATCGATACTACACCAATAGCTAAAATAAGCGCAAAAATCACCGAGAGCTTAAAGCCAACCGAATATTCTTCAATTTTCTCAAGTGCATTCAGCCCACGAAAATAGCCAATAATACCAAGCACAATTAGCACAAAAGAGGTTAGGGTTTTAATCCATATTTCATCAGAAATATTAAAAGCCCTAAGCGCAAATGCTGAAAATAAATTAAGATAAAATGCTATGGAAATAAAATATGCTAAGACAAGTATAAATTCAGAAAACCGCTCAAGTAGCACAATTCCTTTTTTGGCATTTTTTTGTAAATATGGCTCAACATATTCAATATTATGTCGAATAACAGAGCCATAAAGATAGCCAATAACACAAAGCCCAAACATAGCTACAAATGCCCAGCGCCCTGAAGTATGTGCTAAAATTGGACCAGAAACCAAAAAACCCGAACCAATAATTGATGCTAAGGGCGTTACTGTCGCTCGCCATTTTGCCCATTTTATTAGTCTTGGCTGAAATAAAACCAACAAACCAAGCAAAGTGCCAATGATTAAGGCATAATCGCCCAAAGTCATTATTCAAGCACTGCTTTATAGCGTCGCACCGCTTCTGCAAACCCGACAAATAAAGCATCAGACGTTATGCCGTGACCTATTGATACTTCATCAATATTTGGCACGGCTTTTATAAAAGCGGGTAGATTTTCTAGTGTTAGATCATGCCCTGCATTTATCTTTAAGCCAGCAGCATTTGCCGCCCGTGCTGTTATGCGCAAGCGATCAAGATGGAAATCACCTTCTGGCAACATGAATTTTGCCCCATATGGGCCCGTGTAAAGCTCCACCCTATCAGCGCCTACTATATTCGCTTTGGGTGGCATTTTTGGGTCTTCGTCAATGAATAAAGAAGTGCGAATATTTAGCGCCTGCATTTTTGCAATAGAGTTTTTGAGCAGTTCAACATTTGCATCAATATCCCAACCATGATCAGAAGTTGCTTGCGCTGGATCATCTGGCACAAATGTTACTTGTTGCGGTTTTATTTCACTGACAAGAGCAAGGAAATCACTCGTTGGATAACCCTCAATATTAAGCTCTTTTTGAGGATAATCTTTTAGTAATTCACTTAAATCATATACATCGCTTTTGCGAATATGACGCTCATCGGGGCGTGGATGCACAGTTATGCCGTCCGCCCCAGCTTGCAAAACAATTTTAGCGATATTTATAACACTTGGCCAGCCAACATCACGCCTATTTCGTAACATCGCTACGGCATTGAGATTTACTGAAAGGCTGGTCATTATTATTCTTTGCTTTTGATAATTATAAATACAGTTTGATGGTTAATGGATATTCGTGTCAAGCACGAATATGACGAAGATATACGTATTCATATAATTGTAAAATGAAAACCACAGATAATAGGCAAACAAAGGAAACGCTAAATCTTTTAGATTTTGTCCAGAATCAAACTTTCATTCGAAGCACCTATTCTTATACTTGCAAGAAGGAAAGTGCAGATAATGGGCAAAATATATAAGATTTTCCCTACATTTTGTCACTTCCTCTAGAAATTGCTGAAACCCCAGTTCTTACTACCTCTACCAATCCTAGTGGCACCATCAGCGCAATGAATTGCTCAATTTTGCTTGATTTTCCTGTTATTTCAAATATGAAACTGCCAGTTGAAGCATCGACTACTTGCGCCCGAAAAGCATCCGCTAGGCGTAAAGTTTCAACCCTATCCTCTCCCTTCCCAGCAACTTTAACCAGCGCTAATTCACGCTCTAAACATTTGCCTTCTTGGGTGAGATCATGCACTTTATGGACTGGAATTAAACGCTCTAATTGTAATTTTATCTGCGTTAGAACTTTTGGGCGAGCAACCGTTACAACTGTAATGCGAGAGCGTCCTTTTTCGTGATTGGTTTCAGAAACCGTAAGGCTATCAATGTTAAAACCACGAGCCGAAAAAAGCCCTGCTATACGAGCAAGAATTCCGGGTTCATTATCTACTAGAACAGAAAGCGTGTGGCGCTCTGACTCTGCTGTTGGCTTAGTAATAAAATATGCAGATCCGCTTGGTTGTAAATTTGTGTTCATTTTTCTCTCCTTCAAAACACTCGTCTAAACAAGAATTTTGCCCTTCTCATCAATAACATTACCAATATCTTTAGTGTCGGGCAAAATCATCTCGTTGTGCGCTTTGCCTGATGGTATCATTGGCAAGCAATTTTCTTCTTTACTTACACGACAATCAAATAAAACTGGCCCGTTATAATCAAGCATTTCCTGAATTGCATCATCAAGTTTTGCAGGATCATCACAACGAATTCCCTTGCCGCCCATCGCTTCAGCGAGCTTTACAAAATCAGGCAGGCTTTCAGAATAAGAGCTAGAATAGCGAGAGCCGTGCAATAATTGCTGCCATTGGCGCACCATACCCATATATTCATTATTGAGAATAAAGATTTTTATTGGTAGGCGAAATTGTACCGCAGTTGAAAATTCTTGCATGGTCATTTGCACCGATGCCTCACCGGCAATATCAATCACTGTTGCATCAGGGTGCGCTACTTGCACACCAACTGCTGCTGGTAAACCATATCCCATTGTACCCAGCCCACCAGAAGTCATGAAGCGGTTTGGCTCATTAAATTGAAAATATTGCGCCGCCCACATTTGGTGTTGCCCAACTTCGGTTGTGATATAAGTATCTTTGTCTTTCACTGCCTCATTTAGGCGTTGAATAGCAAATTGCGGTTTGATTATTTCATCAGAATTTTCATAGCGAAGTGATTTAACATCACGCCACTCTTCAATTTGCTTCCACCAAACAGAGCTAGCACTAAGGCGATTTTGATTAGTTTTTTCACGCCAAATCCTAATCATTTCTAATATAATATTATTGCAATCACCAATAATCGGCAGGTCAATATGCACAGTTTTACCTATTGAAGAGGGATCAATATCAACATGAATTTTGGTTGAATTTGGCGCAAAAGCATCTAAGCGACCAGTAATTCTATCGTCAAATCTAGCGCCCAAGCAGACAATTAAATCCGCATCATGCATTGCCAAATTCGCCTCATATGTTCCATGCATTCCTAACATGCCAAGCCATTGATCGCTTTTTGCAGGAAATGCCCCTAAGCCCATTAAAGTAGATGTAACAGGGAAACCTGTAAGTTCAGCTAATTCACGCAAGGATTCACTAGCTTCTTTACCAGAATTTATAATTCCACCACCAGTATAAAGAATTGGCTTTTCAGCCCTAGTCATTAAATTGACAGCTTCTTCTATTGCCCCCAAATCACCGTTTAGTTGCGGCTTATAACTCTTATGATCGCTTTCATTGCTTGGCTTATAATATTCTCCCATAGCAAATTGTACATCTTTTGGAATATCAACCACCACGGGCCCAGGCCGACCCGAACGAGCAATATAAAATGCTTCGTGCAAAATACGAGGCAAATCCTCAATTTTTTTCACCAAATAATTGTGTTTGGTACAGTTACGAGTAATGCCAACCGTGTCACACTCCTGAAAAGCATCTGAGCCAATTAGTGGCGTTGGCACTTGCCCAGAAATACAAACTAGGGGAATAGAATCAAGTAGCGCATCAGTTAAGCCAGTAATTGCATTGGTTGCGCCCGGCCCTGACGTAACCAGTACAACACCGACTTTTCCAGTTGAGCGAGCATAGCCCTCTGCCATGTGAGTTGCGCCTTGTTCATGGCGCACCAAAATATGCTTAATGTCATCTTGCTGAAATATCGCATCGTAGATAGGCAAAACAGCGCCTCCCGGATAGCCAAAAATATGTTCAACATTTTGATCCTTAAGCGCTCTTAATATCATTTCAGCGCCACTCATTTGTTCACTCATTATTTAATCCCCTATAAATCACTATTCACTCTATTCAAAATTTAACCAATAAAAAAGGCTCCTAAAAGGGAGCCTTTGGATGCGCATCATCGTTCGCAGGATTCTATAAACCCACGACGCCAATGCGCTCCATAACCACAATAAGAATATTTCTCATAATCAAATTCCAAAATTAACTTGTTCTAATTGTTATGCAAGAAAAGCAATTTGGTCAAGGGGGAAATTTATTTGGGGCTTGTTTGACGTTTTTTGGTTAGCCATACCCATCAAAAGGTGGACTAGCAATAACTTGAGAAATAGTGCCAAACTTTGGAACAAACCCTCATGGTGAGCTAGTCTCCTCTACCCTCATGGTGAGCTTGTCGAACCACGAGGAACTGGCACTCAGCTATTGAATTATTTTAGACCCAGCGCCTAAACCATGTGCGTTGGCGTTTAGTATATTGACGAGTTGCAATAATAGCCAACTCGACCGCCCTTTCTCTATCTATCTCACCATTTAACCATTGAGCGATTTCTTTTACCCCTATTGCCTTCATTGCTGGCAAAGTTGCATCAAGATTTAATTTGAGTAATTCTTCAACTTCTTCAACCGCACCCTGACCTATCATCTTTTCAAAACGTTGTTTTATTCTTTGGTTCAAGATTTCTTTATCGGGATTGAGTAATATCTTTTCAATTTCAAAATTTTCAAGCAAGCTGATTTGCTTCTCCTTTTGCCAATCGGCGAGTGATTTTTTAGTGTGTTTTATAACGCTTATTGCCCGCACCACTCGTTGCCTATCAGGCTCATTAAGTTGCAAAGCCATTTTAGGGTCAAACTGGCGTAAATATTCTAATCTTTGCTGACGATCAAAACCTGATATTTCATTTTCGATTTCGCTAACAATTTCTTGAGGAACATCTGGAACTTGTGTGAATCCATCTGTTAAAGCCTTGAAATAAAGCCCTGTTCCACCTACAAAAATTAGCTCCCGTTTTTCCTTTGTAGTTTTATCTATTATCTTTTGCACTTCCCTAAGCCACTCCCCCGTTGAAAAGCGGATTGAGGGGTGAATTGTGCCATAAAGTGCATGTTCTGCTTGAGCCAACTCATCACTTTGCGGGCGGGCGCTAAGCAGGTTTAGCACGCTATAGACCTGCATAGAATCTGTGTTGATAATCAATCCATTATTCTCTTTAGCCTTTTTTATTGCCAAAGATGACTTGCCGCTTGCACTTGCACCAGCTATTAGGATTGCACTTCTTACCAATTTAGGCTCCAAAATGTTTGTTTTAAGTTTAATTGCCAATCCAAATGATATGGCGCTAACCCCGCAATTAGTCAATCAATTAGCCAAAGAAACAGGCGGGCAGCTAAATTGGCTAGCGCAAGGCATAGCTTGCGACATTATTGCACCAAAAAAACAAACAAAACAAATCGCTTGTGAAATGTATGGTAATTTACCAATCGATATAAATCTAATCAAAGCGCAAGGCCGCCGCAAAAATCTTCTAATCGCTGATATGGATTCTACCATGATAGAGGAAGAATGTATTGATGAGTTGGCCGATACACTTGGTATAAAGCCGCAAATTGCTGATATTACCGCTCGTGCTATGAATGGGGAATTAGATTTTGAGCAAGCGCTTGAAACTAGGGTGGCATTGCTCAAGGGTTTAGAGCGCAAAGTGATTGAAGAGATTAGGCGAGAGCGCATAACTCTTGCACAAGGCGGGCGAGCTCTTGTGCAAACCATGAAGGCATATGGAGCGCATACGGCGCTTATTTCTGGTGGCTTTAGCATTTTTGCAGATTATATCGCCAAGCGCATAGGTTTTGATGAGGCGATTGCCAACCAGCTAGAATTTGAAAATGATCATTTGAATGGTAAAGTTACAAAACCGATAGTTGACGCTAATGTTAAGCTAGATCGCTTAAGGCAATTAGCAAGCGAAAAAGAATTGCAAATGGCGCAAACTCTGGCGGTTGGTGATGGGGCGAATGATTTGCTAATGATAAAGGCAGCAGGATTAGGCG
>JAMONS010000106.1 GCA_027065555.1 Hyphomicrobiales bacterium
AATAAAGCCAAATCCATTTGCTCAGAATTAAACACTTTATCAATGGCCAGTAAAATATTTTCAAGCGTACGAAAAGAGGTTTTAAGCTCACTAATAATGAAATTTTTATTAGCATTTTTTGCCAAGTTTTTTAGCTTTGATCCCGTTTGAGAAAATAGCTGCGGCCTTGCACCTTGAAACGAAAAAATTGATTGCTTTTTATCACCAACCCCAAAAATTGTTCGATTGATTTCAACAGAGGATTTACCAGTAAAAAAATCGTCCCATAATTGACTAACCACTGCCCATTGCCTTGGGTTAGTGTCCTGACTTTCATCAATAAGAATGTGAGAAATATTGGCATCTAATTTATAAAGCACCCAATCCATTGAGGAGGAATTACTAAGTAATTGATGGGTTTTTTCAATTAAATCAGTATAATCAAGTGCTGATATTTGTCGTTTTTTCTGTTCATAAATTGCAAAAATATCACCCAAAACTTCGATTAAAGCTTCGGAGCGTTCGACAATTTTAGCAATTTTAATTTTGTTATTTAATTCAAATAATCTTTGCGCTTCATTTTCAAATAGGCTTTGCAAATCTGAATATTCTTCACGTTGCTTTTGCGGTAATAAAACAGCTCTTATTGTTCCTTTTCCCGTAATAAATGCGCTTATTAGTGGTTCTATTTGTAAATTATCAACATTAATACGAGCCAATAAATCAACAAAGCGTCTAGAGTTTTTTGCATTGCCATTTAATAATTTTACGGTGCTCTTGATTGAGTGTTTTGTTAGCGTGCAATCTTTAAGCACTTGCTTTTGTAAATCACAAAGCTTTGTGCCATCATGGTGCATAATCTTTCTTAGGTTTTGCTTGGCTTGCTCTTTATCAGCCAGCACCAAATCTAACCTATCTCTATTATTTAATGCCTCATCAACAGCTTTTTCAATTTGGCTATCATTCATTAAAGATAATAATTTTTTTACATGAATTATATTATCTGTAATGCCTTTAGAGATGACAAAATCTTTGGCGTCATTAATTAATTTTTTTTGTGTCTGCTCCTCAATAACGCTAAAACCTATTGCAACATCTGCCTCAAGAGAAAAGCGATGTAAAAGACTTTCACAAAATGCATGAATAGTATTTATTTTTAAACCACCTGGAGTTTCAAGCGCAAAGGCAAAAAGTGTTCTTGCCCGCAATAATAATTGCTCATTAGGCCTTTGCCCCACCATGTTGGTTAGGGCGTTTATTAGATCCTTTTCAGGTAATATTGCCCATTTCGCTAACTGGCTTGAAACACGCTTACGCATCTCGGCAGCTGCTGCTTTTGTATAGGTAAGGCAGACAAGGTTTTGTGGCAAAGTGCCTGATAATAATAATCTTAAAACCCGCTCAATTAATACATGGGTCTTTCCCGAGCCAGCATGAGCTTCAACCCAAGCGGAATTTTTTGGATCTGATGCTTGTTTTTGTAACTTTATGATTTCTTTTGAAGGGATAACCGCACGCTCACTCATTTAGCATATCCTCTTCGCCATTAACAATGCTCCATTCATTTGTGCGTGCTAAATGCTCATATTCGCCAACATAGCTTTGCTTTAGATTTGGTAAAATGCGGGCACTCATCGGCATTTTTTCATCTAATAAAATGGCGGCAACATGCTTTGATAAGCGAATAGATATTTCCTCCATTGCACTTTCTAAATCACTATCTTTTGCAGTAAGAAAATCCGTTACTTCAAATAGTTTTGGTATTGTGCCAAGTTTAATATATTTTAGAGCGCTTATTTTTAAGTCACTTGTTTTTAAGCTTGGAATATTTTCAAAAGCACCCATTTGCAACATTTTGCCCTCTAGCAATAATTGCGGCGCTAAAAAATTCTGCATATCTTTATTTGCTGGTACAAGCCCTGTTTTATAATCAATAATTTGCACCTGCCCATTTGTTAATAAATCAATTCTATCTACCTTTCCCCTTAAGGTGAATTGCTCATTATTAATTGGGAAAGTCCAACTGCCAGAAATCTCGGCATAGGACTTTGTAATTTCTTTTGCCTGTTTTTGCTCATATAGGATAAATTCTTGTGCTACATCTTTGAAACGCTCAAACCACAATATTTCACGTTCAGGCATATCCCTTAAAACAGAAAATTCTTGGGCCGCAATGGCTAATAATTGCTCAAGCGCATCTGTGGCAGTTATATCTATATTTTCCCCTATAAAGCGCTCAAATATTGCATGAATTATATTGCCCCGCTCACGAACGCTTGGCTCTTGCCCTAAAGGCTCTAACTGTTTTAAGCGCAATATATGTTTGGCGTAAATATCATAAGGGGAGCGAATTAATTTTTCTATTTCAGTTATTGAAAGGCTTTTTGGGCGCTTTGAAATGGGTGGAATAGGATTTGGTCTGGTGGCTGGTTTTACCTGTTTTACAGAATCAATTTTTCTTGCAAGCCCTAACCATTTTTCGCCATGCTTTAGAGATATACTTGTTTGTTCCTCACCAATGAAAGCCGTTAAGCGTAATAAAAACCGTGAGATTTGCGCCGGGCTAGTACCAATATTTTTTGAATAAGAGATAATAATATTCTCATTACCCATAGCATTTGCAAAATCATGTGCTGCTTGCCCAAGACGGCGCTCGGCTGGCTCAAGCCCAGCACTAATTGTCATATTACGGCTAAGCCAAGCACCAGGATCAGCAATTTTTGGCCAAATAGTTTCGTTTAAGCCTGCTAAAATAACAATCTCACGATTTTGCAAGCGTGCCTCAAGCTGCCCCCAAATTGCAACATCGTGATTTACTGAGCGGGCAGAGCGAATATTATTATTAGCCATTAGGGCAATGATGGTTTTCTCAATAGAAGATTTTATTAAGGTTGGGCCACAACTATCACCACTGGCTTTTATTTCTTCAAGCCAATTATAAATTGGCAATAAATCTTGCGCAATTTTATCTCTTTGGCTCTCACTTGCTTGCTCATTTAGTTTTGTAATTTCTTTAATTACTATATTTAGCGCTGTTGCAAGTTGAAAGGAAGAAAATGTTTTTTGCTTAAATAATTCAACTAAGGGGCTTAAGCCATTTTCTAACCTATCTAATAGCTGGTTGATAATATTTGCTTGTTGCTCACTTAATCTAATATTGGCATATTTATTTTTACCCGCAACATTAGCTTCAATATGTTTTTTGATAGATTTAATGCCCATATTAGATGATTGCTCGCGCAAAATTGCATATTCAAGTAGGTCGGTAATATGAGCGATTTGTGCCCGTTGATAATTAAAACTAACAAATTTATTTCGTAAAAAAGCCACAAGATCAAGAGAAGAAAAATCAGAAGCAACAAGCGCTAATATCTGACGAACTAAGCGCCCACCTCTTGTTTGAAAAAGTGGCGTGCCAGCACTATCATCAACATCAATATTAAAGCGCTTAAGTTCTGAAATAATACGACGAGCTAGATTTCTATCGGGGCAAACTATGCCAACTGTTTTTTTATCAATGATTGAGCTAAAAGTTGCAAGGGCAATGGAGCGTGCTTGTTCCTCATCGTTTTTTGCTTCTATTATTTGCAGGTTTTTGAGAGCTTTAGAAATTTCGCTCTTTATTAATTCTCTATTTTTAACCCAAGCGCTAGTATCTTTTGCTAGAGCAAATGCGTGGCTTATGATTTTTGTGCGTGAATTTTGCGGGGTTTTTGCTAATTCAACAAAACTATCTGGCAATTCACCAAGCCGAGATAATAATTGCGCCAAGCCATATTGTGGGTGAGTATGCGGGTTTTTAGTTTTATCATTTAGATCATTAAACTCAACCTTGCTAAGGCTAATATCTAATCCGGGTAAGACAATTACACCCCTTGGTAATTTAGCAATAGATTTTAATAGATTTGCAGTTGCTGGAATTGAGCCAGTTGAGCCAGCGGCAATTACTGGTCTATCAATAAAACTCTGATCTAATACACTTGCTTGTCGCTTTAGTTGTAGATTGCGTAAATCACTAGCATCAATGCGCCCAAATTCTTTTAATATTTTTGGCCACGCACTAAGCGCAATATCAAGAAATTTAAGAGTTTCTTGCCAATAGGTGCTTAGGTTTTCTGGAGCGATATTTTTAAGGTTTCTTGAATCAATTTGCTCAATATGAATTGCATCAATTAATTCAGTTAAACTATCTGCTAGGCTAAGAACCTCACTGCTACTTGAGTTAGAGTTTTTATTATTGGCCTTTAGCCATTTTTCAATCAATGAAGAAAGCACTAAGCGCCGTTTCATATTTGAAATTGCTGGCGTGAAATCAGGTGCATCAAAGGGAGGTAAAAACGGCTCTTCTTCTTCACTTTGCCCACCAAAAACCCTAATATCAGGAAGCAATGTTGCGCCACCTAAAAGATTAGTAAATTCTTGTGCTAAAGCAAGGCGTGCTCTAGAGGTTGGCAAAATTATAGTAATATCGCTTAGCGCAAATGCTTTAGATAGATCCCAATCTTGCAATAGAGTGCCATCTAAAGTTTTTTTTGCTAAGATTTTTAGAAAAGGTGCATGGGGCGCAATGGTAAAGAGATTTTGCTTTCTCATATTAGCTCCCCTTGTTGGTTTTGAACATCCTTATTAGATTCTATTATTTTATACCTATTTGCTCAAGCGCAAGTTTTAATTTTGTAAAACGCTCAAATTCATTATAGCAAATAATTTTTACTATGCGCCCAGTTGATTTTTTATTCATTTCAATTTCGATTTTGAAATTTGCAAATTTTTCTATCTGAGGAGCATTTTGTCCCCATTCAACAATTATTATTGCCCTCGTTTCATCAAGCAAACCTAGTTCTTCAATTTCTGCTTCGTTATTTAATCGATAAAGATCCGCATGAATTATTTTTATATTGTGCTTTTCATATGGCTGCACAAGAGCAAAGCTTGGGGAGGGGACTTCAAGATTTTTATCGTCAAAAAGACTGCGAATAAGCGCACGAGCAAGAGTTGTTTTACCAACCCCAAGCCCTCCTTCAAGCAAAATAATATCGTTTGGCACTATTATTTTTGCAAATATTTTTGCAAGCAAATTACTATGTTTTTCACTTGGTAAAAATATAGAAAAACTGTTTTCTTTAAGCACTAATACTTGCCTGCTCAACGCTACCAGCTTGTTCTGCGTTGGTGGGGAGTGAAACAATTATTCTCGTTCCTTTTGGCTCGCGTTTTTCAAGTGAAATTGAGCCTGAATGTAGATTTACAAAGCTTTTAACGATTGCTAGACCCAAGCCTGCACCAGTTTGTTGTCCCTGTGTCGCTTCCCTTTCAAATCTCTTGAATAGGACAGCTTTCATTTCCTCTGAAATCCCCTCCCCCTCATCTTCTATTGTAAAAATAATGCGGGTATTATTTGAGGAAATATTTAACCAAACCCTAGATCCAGCCTCAGAAAAGCGCATTGCATTTGCAAGTAAATTATAAAGAATTTGCACAATTCTAGTACTATCAGCAATTAAGGGCGGTAAATTTGGCTCAATTTCTACTATTAAATTTATCTCAGCTTTCGTACCTGCAAAATCATTCATGCTAACAAGTCCAGCTTTAGCACGTTCAACTAATTGCATAATATCAACTTGCTCAAAATTTAACTCAGCAACCCCCGCATCAATAGTCGCAAGGTCAAGAATATTATCTATTAAAATACCAAGTCTTTGCGACGAATTTTTAATATAGGAAGTATATTCTTGTTGTTTTTTGTTCAATTCGCCCGAAACACCACTATCAAGCATATCAGAAAAGCCAATAATATTAGTCAAGGGAGATCTTAGTTCATAAGAGACGTTTTTAACAAAATCATCTTTGATCTTATCAGCAATAATTAAAGCTTCATTTCTCTCTTTTAGCATGGTTTCAAAAGATATAGATTTTGTAACATCAACAAATGACATCATGCTTTGCCCGTCAGGCAGGCGAGTAATTTTATAATCAATTACCCGCCCATCGCTTATCTTTATACGCTCTGCCTTATCTGATCTTGAGGGGCTAAGATCAATAATTGCCGCTTTAAGATCCTGCCATATTTGCTTGCCATCTTGGGGCATTGCTTTGGCGCAAAGCTCACCAATTTCATCAATATGTAGATTTTTATCAAGCTCATTTAATGGTATTCCCCAAAGCATAGAGAGGCTAGGGTTTGAAAGAGTAAGCCGAGCATTTGTTCCAAAAACCGCAACACCTTCACTTAAAGAATTAAGCGTTTCGCTTTGCACATTAACTAACGCATTATGACTGATTTTAAGCGCACGACTTTCGCTAATATCTTCAAAAATATAAACAACGCCTTTTTGCCCAGAAGCTGGAACTGCCTTAACGCTTAATATGCGTCCATCTGGCAAATACCATTCATTAATGCGAGAAGTTTCAAGCTCATAAGAAGCAAGATGATCTTTTCGCCATTTACGATAATTTACAACGCTTGGAAGCAGGCTTTTCGTGTGTAGCTTATTCAAAATAGCTGTTTCATTAACTCCCGAATTTAGCCATTTTTTATCTAAGCCCCAAAGCTCACAATAGGCTTTGTTAAAATGGCATAATTTTTGATCTTTATCAAAAACTGCAACAGGCAATGAAAAAGCATCAACATATGCAAAGCCATTATCATTATCAGTATTTTTTATGTCAGTTTGATTGTTTTGAGAAATTTTCAAAAATCCAGCGCTGCCACCTTCAATATTAAAAATAGTCATTTCTGAGCGCTCGCCATTTGCTAGATTTATTTGTTTTTTTATACACTCAGAATTTCTTAATTGCTCAACCTGTTCATGTAATAATTCTTTTGAAATAATTTCTGCTAAACCATCATTATTATTTTGCTTGTTTAGCAGTGCGCTATATTTAAGATAGGCGGCATTTGAATAGACTAATTTACCATCTAAGTTGCAAATCCATGCTGGTTTACTTAACAGAGCTAAAATAGATTTTGTGCTAGCAAAATCTGCAAATTGCGCAACATCTAATTGTGACAAAGAAGTAATATTTGAGCCCTGTGAAATAGCACGAATACGAATGGCGGCACTGCCAGCCATAATATGTCCAGAAATCCGTAAATTTTTGCCATTAAGCGAGGTTAAATCAACCTCAAATCCTATTGCCTTATTCCTCAAAGCCTCAATATGGGATAATAAGAAATTACTATCCTCTAAGCTAAGCCAAGAATTATACTTTGTAATGTTTTGTAAGGGCGCATCCATATCAAATATAATATTACTTTGCCCATAAATTTTTGGCTTAATATTTGCTACTGGCCACACAATAAGAATTTCAGGAAGACTTGCTAATAGATTTTCATACCTATCTAAGTTAGTGCGTAAATCTGCAATTTGCTGCTCTGACTTATTCTTATGATTTTTTGCATTTTGACGAGCATTACGCACCAAAATAGAGGCAACTAACCCAAAACCCAATGTTCCAAAAATTATAGCTAAAGGGGCGGTTTGAATAATATTTGATGTTTCAAAGGGCACACCAAGCGCTGATGTAGCACTAAGCAATGTCAAACAGCTTGAGGTAACAGCTAATTGTGACACTTTGTTCTTAGCGATATTATAGCGTTTCCGGAATTGTTCCGGTTCCATGCGCTTGCCCCTTATGATTGTAATTTGAGAGTTGAAATCCCGAATCTCTTTAGCATAGGCGAGCAATGAATCGCTCATCAAGAGGCAAAATAGCATTTAGGGGAAAAATAAACCCCTAAATGCACTTGACGAAACTAATATCTATAGTGTTCGGGCTTAAATGGGCCGCTTTGGTTAACACCAATATAGTCAGCTTGCTGTTTTGTTAGCTTAGTTAGCTTAACTCCAAGTTTTTCTAAATGCAGCATTGCAACTTTTTCATCTAGCAATTTTGGCAATATATGCACGCCAGCTTCATAATTTTCAGTTTTTGTCCAAAGTTCAATTTGTGCCAAAGTCTGATTAGCAAAAGAAGCGCTCATAACAAAACTTGGGTGGCCCGTGGCATTACCAAGATTTACCAAACGACCTTGTGAGAGCAAAATAATACGCTTACCCTCATCAAGTTCAACAATATCAACTTGTGGTTTAACATTTGTCCATTTGAAATTTTGTAATTCAGCAACTTGGATTTCATTATCAAAATGCCCAATATTACAAACTATTGCCATATCTTTGAGTTTTTTCATATCATCAATAGAAACAATATCTTTATTGCCAGTAGTCGTGACAATAATATCGGCACGATGCGCATCTTCTGCCAATCTTACAACCTCAAACCCGTCCATTGCCGCTTGTAATGCACAAATCGGATCAACTTCTGTAACCAAAACCCTAGCGCCAGCGCCAGCAAGCGATTGTGCAGACCCCTTACCCACATCACCATAACCACAAACAATAGCCACCTTGCCAGCCATCATAGTGTCAGTGCCACGACGAATGGCATCAACCAAGCTTTCACGACAACCATATTTATTATCAAATTTTGATTTTGTAACCGAATCATTGACGTTAATCGCAGGGAACGGAAGATCGCCTTTTTCATGTAATTGATAAAGACGCATAACACCAGTTGTGGTTTCTTCAGATACGCCCTTGATGTTTTTGCGCACGTTCGAGTAAAAATTAGGCTGTTTAGCTAGTCTCTTTTTAATCTGAGCGTAAAAATATTCTTCTTCTTCAGACTTTGGGTGATCAAGCACTGAAGGGTCAGTTTCAGCCTTTGCGCCTAACAATACCAACATGGTAGCGTCGCCACCATCATCAAGTATTAGGTTGGCAGTTTCACCATTACCCCAATCGATTATTTTATCAGCAAAATCCCAATATTCTTCAAGTGTTTCGCCCTTATGAGCAAAAACTGGAATGCCAGCGGCAGCGATTGCCGCTGCTGCATGGTCTTGCGTTGAAAAAATATTGCAACTTGCCCAGCGCACATCAGCACCAAGCGCTACAAGAGTTTCAATAAGCACCGCAGTTTGAATTGTCATGTGTAAAGAGCCCGCAATACGAGCGCCTTTAAGAGGTTGGCTTGAAATATATTCTTTACGAATTGCCATAAGACCCGGCATTTCAATTTCAGCCATTTCAATTTCTTTACGGCCAAAATCGGCTAGACTTATATCTTTAACTGCATAATCACTAAAAGGCGCATTCATATTGTTTTTCCTAACTTGCTAAATTTTATTTGATTGGCGGCGTTATACGCCTAGTTTTCTATTCTTACAAGAAAGATATAAAGAAGTCTTTATATGATAGGATTATTATTTGTTTTTTCTTGTGTGCTGTTCTCATCGTCTTCATCAAATCCAGCGCCAACCAATTCAACAATAGCTTCAAGCGCTTCACGAGCCTGATTGCCTGTTGCTCTTACAAGAATTGTTGAGCCCTTTCCTGCGCCAAGCATCATCAATCCCATAATTGAAGTGCCGCCAACGCTAGTTCCTGATTTTTCAACACTTATTTTAGCGTCAAAGCGCTCAACAGTTCTAACAAAACGAGCAGAAGCACGAGCGTGTAATCCACGATGATTGCATATGGTTATACGCTGACAAAGCGTTCTTGAGCATGGGTTAGAAATAGACATTAATTACCTAAAATATCATTAGCTACATTGATATATTTACGACCCGAATCTTGTGCTTCACGCACCGCATCACGCAAATTCATTTCTGATCTCACCCGAGCTAATTTCACCAACATAGGTAGGTTCACCCCTGCGATAACTTCAATATTTCGGTCTTGCATAATAGAAATAGCGAGATTTGAAGGCGTGCCGCCAAACATATCGGTTAATATTATTACGCCATCACCGCTATCAACAGCCTTTACGGCTTCAATAATATCATTGCGGCGCTCTTCCATATCATCATCTGGGCCAATAGAAATAGCCTCGCAGGCTTCCTGAGGTCCAACCACATGCTCAAGGGCTGCATAAAATTCTTCCGCTAGACGACCATGAGTTACTAAAACCATTCCAAGCATTTTCTAATCCTCGTTGTTTTTTGTAAGTGTTGCTCGCTTATTTATTTGATGCAAGTAAAATTTATTAGGTGTGAATTAAAAACCTTGCAATTTCTATTTTTTAAGACAAAAAATTGCTTCATCTATTAATAATATCTGATGATTTATATCGGTTTGATTACGTATTGGAATTGGGCATCGGGCTATTTCAATATTTTCAAAGCTAGCTATAAATTGTTTTTGTTCTGGCATACGCTCAATATTTTCAACAAAATCTACTATTAGGTTCAGTTTTGCACTTTTTATATAGGGCCTGCTAATAATGCCATGCCCATATAATTCTATCTTTCCTGCTAAAGCGGGCGGGGTTTGCATAAATATTTGATTGTCTTTTATTATTATATTGATGCGATCATCAGCTAATAATTTTATTTGGCGATTATTATTTTGTGCTTGAGCAATTAATTCAAGCGCCAATAAAGATTTACCAGACCCCGAAGCGCCACGTAGCATAACGCCAAAACCATCAATAACTAAGGCAGTGCCGTGAACATTTATAATCTTTGCCATTCATTTATGCCTTGTTTGTTTTGGGCAAAATAATAGTAAAAATAGCCCCAGATCTATCTTCTCTATTTTGCGCTATTATTTCTCCCTTATGGGCAATTATTATCTGCTTTGAAATAGCTAGGCCTAAGCCTGAATGATTGCCAAAACTCTCATCATCAGGACGATCAGTATAAAAGCGAGAAAATATTTGCTCAGCATTGCCAATAATTCCTCGCCCCTCATCCATTATTTTAAGTTTAATATTTTTTGCTGTTTCACTAAGCTCAATAGTTATTTTGCTAGAGCTGGGTGAAAAAGAAATAGCATTTTCTAATAGGTTAGAAACTACTTGCGCTAGACGACTATCATAGCCCAAAACTTGCCCTTGTTGAGCTTTGCTAACATCTAATAATAATTCAACATCTCGCTCTTTAGCGATGTCTTGATGCATTGAAACCATAGTTTTAACCAAATCCACCATATTGACAGGCTCTGCGCTTTGCCGAGCAAGTTCAGCATCTAACCTTGAAATATTTGAAATATCGGAAATTAAACGATCTAAACGCCTAACATCATGTAAAATTACATCAGTTAACCTTTGTTTATCTTTTTCACTTTTTGCTAGAGAAAGAGTTTCAACGGCGCTCCTTAAGGATGTTAGGGGGTTTTTTAACTCATGAGAAACATCAGCGGCAAAACGCTCTATTGCCTCAATACGATTATAAAGCGCATCGAGCATTAAGCGCAATGATATTGATAGATCGCCTATTTCATCATTACGGTTTGTAAAATCTGGGATTTCACTACGATCATTTAGTGATTTTTCAGCCCTTTTTGCAGCCGCTGAAAGTTTTTTTATTGGTCCAGCTATTGTGCCCGCAAGTAAATATGACAGAATTGACGTAACTAGGGCGGCAATTAGCGCAATTCGTAATACGCTCATTCTTTCAGCCTTTACTATATCATCAATATCACCCGGAGTTGTTGAAAGTAATAATACTCCAACAATAGCGTGTAAGCGCTGAATTGGCACTGCAACCGAAATTATTAATTGTTGTTGTTCATCAATTCGTACAACTTCAGCAGGCGCACCAACTATTGCTGAGGAAACCTCGGGATATTTTTTCCCCTCATCAGCGCCATATTCTTGATAAAGCGCATATTGTGAGTTGGTTAGTCCAGATAAAAACCTATTCCACCAATCACCTAAGAAAGAAGTATCGTTTTCCTCTAATTGCTCTGAATTGGGAGCAAAGACCTGCCCTTCTTTATAAATATTAAAGCTATCAACAATTAATAACCCGTCTTTATCATATATTCTCGCTCTGGTATTTGTTGGACTTATAAGATTGCCTAACAGTGGTGCGGCTTTTTCTGGGTTTATTGGAAATTCTAGTGATGGGTCAAAAAAACTAAATGGAGAAAGTGGTCTTCCTGTTTGGAATTCTATCAATCTATCAGGATTTACTGAAATTATATCACTATCAATAGTTGCAGAAGCGGCAATGGCTGCTGAAATAATTTCACCCTGAATCCTTAAAGATTGAATGCGAACATCAATTAGACCCTCACGCCATTGATTAAGAAAAAGCACTCCGCCAACTAAAGCGGCAAGCGCTGCTAAATTCAAAAAAACTATGCGCCGAGTAAGGCTAGAAAAAATCGCAAAAACAAAAAATCTTCTTAAGCCAGAAGCTATTTTAGATATTAAGTTAGAAATTTTTGAAAAAATACTTTGTTTATCTTTAATATTAGATCACTCCTTGAAACGATAACCAACACCATAAAGCGTTTCAATCATATCAAATTCATCATCAGCCACTTTGAACTTCTTTCTAAGCCGCTTAATGTGACTATCAATGGTTCTATCGTCAACATATACCTGATCATCATAGGCCGCGTCCATTAAAGAATTTCGGCTTTTTACAACACCAGGTCGCATTGCTAATGCTTGTAGAATTAAAAATTCTGTAACTGTAAGCGTTACTTTTTTGCCTTTCCACATACTGGTATGACGCTCTTGATCCATCATTAATAGACCACGCTCAATAATAGCCTTTGATGAAGTATCATTATTAGACTTTGAAGATTTCCCTTTATTATCGTGCTGATCTGAACGCCGTAAAATGGCCTTTACTCTCTCAACCAATAATCGTTGGGAAAATGGCTTGGTAATAAAATCATCTGCGCCCATTTTTAGACCGAACAATTCATCTATTTCTTCGTCTTTTGAAGTTAAGAAAATTACTGGTACGTCAGTTTTTTGTCTTAGACGACGCAATAATTCCATACCATCCATACGAGGCATTTTTATATCTAAAATTGCTAAATCAGGGATATTATTAACTATTCCATCTAATCCAGAAGCACCATCAGTATAGGTTGAAACGGTATAGCCTTCAGCTTCAAGCGCAATCGAAACCGATGTTAATATATTACGATCGTCATCAACCAGCGCAATTTTTGGCATTTTTTCCTCAATTTCTTTTATCTAAATAATTGCAATAAATATATTATTTAGTTTGGTGCTATCATAATTATAGTTAAATTGTGGCAAGAGCAACCACAAGTGCAATAAAGGGCGGCTATATGGTAAAAACTAAACTATGCTTAGCTTTTTTAGCTTTAAGACTTGCTCTCTTTAGGATTTACTCTCCTTAAGACTTACTCTCTTTAAGATTTCGCATAAAATATATGGTTTCCAATTTCTGCAACCACTTTATATACTTTAGACCAATTTGGCGAAACTGCTCTTGTATGATAAAAAAGCACATTTTTTGGTAGTGCTTCAAGCTGAGTGCCTGTTTGATATTGCTTAAAAGCTGCAAAGGCTATTAGGTTTGAGCGCACCCACGATGTACGAACTATTCTATTTCCCTCTCCTGCCACATCTGATTTTCCATCACATGCAAAAGTAAATTGACATCTAAAATTTTGTGAAGTGGCATTTTGATAAACCACACCACAAACTGTTGATGGATAAGAAGAGCTGGCAACTCGATTTAGAATAACATTAGCTACCGCCCATTGTCCTTTTTCTGACTCACCCCGAGCCTCATGATAAATTGCTTTAGCTAAACATTGACGCTCATTTGCTGCAGTTTTAACTTTTTTATTTGTTGCTACATAATTTTGTAAAAGCCAAATATTTAGATTTTTTGAGCTAATAGAAGGGCTTGAGGCGCTTGGATTATTAATTACCCATTTTTGTGGACTAAACAAGATATCAGAATTAATTTTTTCTAGTTTTTGTTGTTTTATATAAGAAAGCAACATCTGCTCATTTAAGGCTTGAGCATTTAATGGCAAAGACATAGCAAAAAATGCCATCATAGCAGATAGCGCTAAAATGGTTTTATGTAATAGCAGTGTTTTTTTAATAGAAACTTCTTTAAGCACTAGTGCTTATCTCCACAACAATAATTTATATAGCTTATAGCATTTATGTTTGCTTTGGCAAAATATTTCATATTTGGTTAACCATGCTTGATAAATATTTATTAACCATGTTTTTTAAACATTTATTAAGCATAATTATGGCTGGTTAGAAGAGTTTTTTAGTAAAAGCAAAGCAAACTTAATAATTTTATTAAATTATTTAACATCAACCTTTGACGAAACTACTTTTGCCCGTTATCAGTAAACAAGCTCAAGCCTGACAATGTTATTTTATTTTTCAACAAAGAGGCAAAAATGGTCAAATATTCACGTCCACTTTCTCCGCATCTAGAAATTTATAAACCGCAAATCACTATGGTGATGTCAATCTTGCACCGCATAACTGGTGTAGCGCTATATTTTGGTTTTGCGCTTATTGCTTTTTGGTTGGTCGCAGCTGCTATTTCAAATGAAATGTTGCAATTTGTAAATGCTATTTTTGCGCATTGGTTGGGGCAAATTGTGCTGTTTGGTTTTACTTGGGCAATGTTTCATCACATGTTTGGCGGCATTAGGCATTTTGTGTGGGATATGGGTAAAGGCTTTTCGCAAAAAGCTCGTTTTGGTATGGCGTGGTTCTCTTTATTTGCAGCTTTAATATTAACCGTGCTCACTTGGCTCTATGTGGTTTGGAGTTAGAATGATGAATATGCGAACCCCCTATAAAATTATCACAGGTTTAGGCTCAAATAAAGAAGGCACAATGCATTTTTGGTATCAGCGCCTAACAGCTCTAGCCAATGTGCCTCTATCGCTTTTTATGCTGTGGTTTATTTTCTCACTCAGAGGGGCAACTCGAGCAGATTTTATCGAAACACTTTCCTCGCCAATTATTACTTCTCTTTTAGTATTAGCCGTAATTTCTTTTACTTGGCACATGCGACTTGGCCTACAAGCGGTAATTGAAGATTATGTCAGTTCAGAAATTCATAAAGTTATTTTTGTTACCTTAAATAATTTTTTCTGTGTGGGCTTAGCTATTATTTCTATTATTTCTATTCTTAAACTTGCTTTTGGGGGCTAACAGATGATCAAACCTACAAAAAGCGGGAATGCCAAAGTCGGGGGCATGGCGGGGGTGCCGGGGACGGGAGCAAAGCGACCAACGGCTGCAAGAAAAAATACGACCAACAGCGACAAGAATAAAATGGCGGGGATGTCGGAGAAATGAGCGAAGCGAATGAAAGCAACGAGAATAAAATGTCTGATTATAAAATTATTGACCATGAATTCGATGTTATTGTTGTTGGTGCAGGGGGCGCAGGCTTGCGTGCTACGCTTGGCATGGCAGAACAGGGACTAAAAACCGCCTGTATTACTAAAGTTTTTCCAACTCGCTCACATACTGTTGCAGCACAAGGGGGCATTGCCGCTTCACTTAGCAATATGGGTGAGGATAATTGGCAATGGCACATGTATGACACCGTTAAAGGCTCAGACTGGCTTGGCGATAACGATGCGATGGAATATTTGGTGCGTGAAGCGCCAAAGGCGGTTTATGAACTTGAACATTATGGTGTGCCATTTTCGCGTACTCAGAGTGGAAAAATATATCAACGTCCATTTGGCGGGCATATGCAAAATTTTGGTGAAGGCCCGCCAGTACAACGCACTTGTGCGGCGGCGGATAGAACAGGGCACGCAATTTTACACACGCTTTATGGGCAATCTTTACGCCATAATGCTGAGTTTTTTATCGAATATTTTGCGCTAGATCTGATAATGTCTGATGATGGAGTATGTGAAGGTATTATTGCCTTAAAACTTGATGATGGTACATTACATCGTTTCCGCTCAAAAATGGTGGTGCTAGCTACTGGTGGTTATGGGCGCACATATTTTTCTTGCACTTCTGCTCATACTTGCACAGGGGACGGCAATGGTATGGTGGCACGTGCTGGTCTGCCATTACAAGATATGGAATTTGTGCAGTTTCACCCAACAGGAGTTTATGGTGCTGGGGTATTAATTACCGAAGGGGCACGTGGTGAGGGGGGTTATCTTACTAATTCTGAGGGCGAGCGGTTTATGGAGCGCTATGCACCAAACGCCAAAGATTTAGCTTCTCGTGATGTGGTTTCTCGTTGCATGACTATTGAAATAAAAGAAGGGCGTGGGGTTGGGCCTAAGAAAGATCATATTAATCTTCATCTCGAACATCTTGATCCTAAAGTTCTTGCTGAACGCTTACCCGGGATTTCAGAAAGCGCCAAAGTCTTTGCAGGAGTTGATTTAACAAGAGATCCTATTCCAGTAATTCCAACCGCTCACTATAATATGGGTGGTATTCCGACCAATTATCATGGTGAAGTGCTAAATCCAACAAAGGAAAATCCAGATAAAACCGTTAAAGGACTTATGGCAGTTGGCGAGGCTGGTTGTGCTTCTGTGCATGGAGCAAATCGACTTGGCTCAAACTCGCTCATTGATTTAGTGGTATTTGGTCGAGCTGCGGCCATTCGTGCAGGTAAAGTAATTGATAAGGATGCACCATATCCAAATGCAAATGCAAGAACAACAAATGAAATAATTTCTCGTCTTGATAGAATTCGCTTTGCAGATGGCTCAAAATCAATTGCAAGCCTGCGTGATAAAATGCAACGCACTATGCAAGAAGATGCGGCGGTTTTTAGAACTGATGAAACCTTACAAAATGGTGTTGAGCGCATGAGCGCTATTTGGGACGAACTTAAAGATATTAAACTCTCGGATAGATCGCTTATTTGGAATTCAGATTTAGTTGAGGCGCTTGAACTTGAAAATCTAATGGCTAACGCTTTAACAACAGTTGTTTCAGCAGCAGCACGTAAGGAAAGCCGTGGTGCGCACGCAAGAGATGATTTCCCAGATAGAAATGACAAGGTATGGCGCAAACATAGTTTGGCAAATATTTCCCAAAATGGCAAAGTTAAATTAAGCTATCGCCCCGTACATACAAAACCAATTACATCAGAAAAAGACGGTGGCATTAGTCTTAAAAAAATCGCTCCTAAAGCACGAGTGTATTAAATATTTAAGGAACAGACCTAATGGTTGAACTATCACTTCCAAAAAATTCACGCCCAACTAAAGGCAAGGTTTGGCCAAAATCAGACGCTAAAAACCTTCGTGAATTACAGATTTATCGCTATAATCCAGACAATAGCGATAACCCATCAATTGACACTTATTATGTTGATATTGATGATTGTGGCCCGATGGTTTTAGATGCACTATTATGGATCAAAGATAATATTGATGCAACGCTCACTCTTAGGCGCTCATGCCGTGAGGGGATTTGCGGATCTTGCTCAATGAATATTGATGGGCTTAACTCGTTAGCTTGCACCAAAGGTATAGATGAAATTAAAGGTGTGATAAAAATTTACCCACTTCCGCATTTGCCAGTAGTTAAAGATCTTGTGCCTGATTTAAGCAATTTTTATGCACAACATCGCTCGATTGAACCTTGGCTTAAGACCAAAACTCCAGCCCCAAGTTCTGAATGGTTGCAAAGCTATGAGGATAGAGAAAAATTAGACGGGCTATATGAATGTATTCTTTGCGCCTGTTGCTCAACTTCATGTCCATCTTATTGGTGGAATGGCGATAGATATCTCGGGCCTGCAGTTTTATTACAAGCCTATCGCTGGTTAATGGATTCTCGTGATGAGGCAACAGGTGAGCGACTTGATAATTTAGAAGATCCCTTTAGGCTTTATCGTTGCCATACTATTATGAATTGCACAAATACTTGTCCCAAAGGCTTAAATCCAGCTGAAGCAATCGCTGAGATTAAAAAATTAATGGTTGAGAGAAGAGTGTGAAATGCTTGTTACAATAGCTAACCTTAGAGATAGTTCAAAAATCAGAGTGCTGATAACTGCTCTAAAGGCACACGGTTTTCACCCCATGGAAAGCGGGCAGGATGGATTGGCAGGAATGCCTGGTATCAGGGGTTATAAAGGGACTTATGCAATAAAAGTTCCAGAAACTGAAGCGAATGACGCTAAGATTTTAAGTGATGACCTTATAAAAGAGATGGAAAGCAAGGATTAATAGTAATTGTTCCTATAAATGCCATTATTTTCATTAATGTTGAATTTTATATAAAATTACTTTAAGTGCGAACTATATTTGATTAATTTAATTCCAATAAAGATAGATAAATGAACTTAAAACCTACCAAATTTTTGAGAATTTCTGTTATTGCAGGTACATTATTGCTTGCGGGTTGTGCCTCAAGCTCACAATTTGGCAATTCAAACAGAAATCTAAGTACCCCATCACAATTATCTCCAGTTGCAGGTGGCTCGGTTCAAAGCGAAGCCCTTCCGCCGTTGCAAGGTGAAGACGCAAATTTGAATCAATCAGGTATATTTGATCCAAATGCTCCAAATAATGGCGGCAATATGGACTTTAATTCAGGCGATCCAATGTTAGCTAATAATAATTTTGAGGGGCAAGTAGCAGGAGTTAATTCTTCTTTTGTCAATATAGATGATGTTAATTCATCAAATATAACTCCGGGTGGACGTGATATTAGCGGCTCTTTAAATGTTGCGAAATTGCTTGGTACTTGGAATGTTAGCGCAAATCAAAAACTCTGTCGTCTTAATCTTACTCAAACCACAAAATCAGGCACAAATCGCTATCGTGCTTCAACTCCAAATTGCGATATTCCTGTACTTTCTTTAGTTTCATCTTGGCAACTTACAGGAACACAAGTGCAATTATTTGATGCATCTGGTGCGATTGTTGGGGCATTTCAGCGTTCAGGAAATCGCTTTGTTGGCACGCTTGCAGGCGGAATAGCCGCTTCAATGGATGGATAGTTAGGTCATTGCTAAAGACAGCCTATCAGGATCTAATTGAAAAACAAAAATTATCCCCTGATGAAAATCAGCTTAAAGCAGTTCATGCTCTTGATGAAATTGGCAGGCAATTAATTGAATTAGAAAAGAAAAATACCTCTTTATCTGGGTTTTTCAAAAATCGAAAATCCGTGCCAAAAGGGCTTTATCTTTATGGCTCGGTGGGGCGTGGCAAAACTCTTTTAATGGATTTATTTTTTAATGAAATCCCCATTAAAGCCAAAAGGCGAGTGCATTTTCATGAATTTATGGACGAAATGCACATTGCCATTGCTAATTATCGAAAATCTTCAAGTAAAGAAAAAGGCTCACGTGATCCAATTCCGCACATCATAAAGCCAATTATCAAAGAGGTGCGCTTACTTTGTTTTGATGAATTTCACGTCAATGATATTACTAACGCCATGTTATTACAGCGTCTATTTGAAAAATTATTTCATGCAGGAATTGTAATAGTTGCAACTTCAAATACTGCCCCTGATGATCTTTATAAAGATGGCTTAAATCGACAATTATTCTTACCTTTTATTGATATGTTAAAGGCGCATAATAAAATTATGCAATTAGATGGTGAAAAGGATTATCGCCTTGAAAACCTAAGTGGCAAGCAAATATTTTATATTGGAAAAGGTGTTGGTGCAAAAAAAGCAATGGATGAGATTTTTTTAAGTCTTAGTGCTGGGCAAAAAGCAACAAGCTCTATTATTATTAATCTAAAAAGAGAAATATTTATTCCCAGTCAAGCGATGGGAGTGGCAAGGTTTGCTTTTAAGGACCTGTGTGAAATTGCGCTTGGTTCACGTGATTATCTAAAAATAGCCAAAAATTTCCATAGCATCATTATTGATAATATCCCTCAATTTAATAAAGCTAACTCAAACGAAGCCAAAAGATTTATCTTGTTAATTGATGTGCTATATGATTCGGGAGTGAAATTAGCCGCTAGTTTTGCTGTGCCATTAAAAAATCTTTCAAAAGATAATAATACTTCTTTCGAATTTAAGCGCACAATTTCACGGCTTTTTGAGATGAATAGTGCTAAATATCTCGGCTCTAAGAGAAAATAAAAAATTATCAGTAAATATACGGTGATTTTGCTACATAATATCTAAAGTGCTTACTTGCCTATATATATGTTTTAGGGTTAATGAAAGCGCATTCATTTTTTAACAAATAGGTAAAAATCATGGCACGTAAAAAAATCGCTCTTATTGGAGCAGGACAAATTGGCGGCACTTTAGCGCATCTAGCAGCACTAAAGAATTTAGGTGATATTATATTATTTGACATTGTCGATGGCGTGCCACAAGGCAAGGCGCTTGACCTATCACAATCTGGCGCAGTTGAGGGGTTTTCTTCAAACATTAAAGGCACTTCAGAATATAAAGATATTGCTGGCGCTGATGTTATTGTGGTAACCGCTGGCGTGCCTCGTAAACCCGGAATGAGCCGTGATGATTTATTAGAAATCAACCTCAAAGTCATGGGACAAGTTGGTGCAGGCATTGCAAAATACGCCCCTGATGCTTTTGTAATTTGTATCACTAACCCGCTTGATGCGATGGTTTGGGCATTACAGCGTTTTTCTGGTCTTCCGACTAATCGTGTGGTTGGCATGGCTGGCGTGCTTGATAGTTCTCGTTTTTGTCATTTTATTGCGGATGAATTAAATGTTTCGATTAAAGATGTGAACGCATTTGTGCTTGGTGGTCATGGCGATACTATGGTGCCATTGCCTCGTTATACAACTATTGCTGGCATTCCTATTACTGATTTAGTAAAAATGGGCTGGCTTACAAAACAGCGCCTTGACGAAATTATTCAACGCACTCGTGATGGCGGCGCTGAAATTGTTGGTCTATTAAAAACTGGCTCTGCTTTTTATGCCCCTGCAGCTGCCGCCATTGATATGGCTGAGGCGTATTTACATGATTCAAAACGAGTAATGCCAGTTGCTGCATATCTAAAAGGTGAATTTGGCGTAAAAGGTATGTATGTTGGTGTGCCAACAATTATTGGCGCTAATGGAGTTGAGAGAATTGTTGAAATTTCACTAACAAGTTCTGAGCAAAAAGCATTTGATAAATCAGTGGCTTCAGTTGAAGGACTTGTTAAGGCTTGTAAAAAAATTGCACCAAAACTAGCTTAATTTTGCAAATTAAAAATGGGATTAAAAAATGAATATTCATGAACATCAAGCAAAAGCTTTATTAAAAACTTACGGCGTTCCTGTCTCAAATGGCGTGGCTATTTTTTCAGTTGATGAAGCTGAAGCCGCAGCCAAAGAGCTTGGCGGCCCGCTTTGGGTTGTTAAAAGCCAAATTCATGCTGGCGGACGTGGTAAGGGTAAGTTCAAAGAACTTGCAGATGATGCTAAGGGCGGCGTGCGTTTAGCCTTTTCAATAGATGATGTGCTTAAAGACGTTAAAGATATGTTGGGTAATACTCTTGTTACTAAACAAACTGGGCCCGAAGGCAAACAAGTAAATCGCCTTTATATTGAAGATGGTGCAGATATTGAAAAAGAATTATATCTTTCGATCCTAGTTGATCGTGAAAGCGGTCGAGTGGCATTTGTTGCTTCAACCGAGGGTGGTATGGATATTGAAGCGGTGGCAGAAGAGACGCCTGAAAAAATTCACACCATAGATATTAACCCAGCAAAAGGCGTAACGAGTGCTGATATTGCAAAGTTAAATAAAGCGTTTGAATTAAGCGGCAAAGCGGCAAAAGATGGTGAAACATTATTCCCAACCCTTTATAAGGCATTTGTTGAAAAAGATATGTCACTGCTCGAAATCAACCCGCTTATTATCATGAAAGACGGGCATCTAAAAGTGCTTGATGCAAAAGTATCATTTGATAATAATGCGCTATTTCGTCACCCAGATATTATTGAATTGCGTGATTTAAGCGAAGAGGACGAAAAAGAAATTGAAGCCTCAAAACATGATCTTGCCTATATTGCGCTAGATGGCACTATTGGCTGTATGGTCAATGGCGCAGGTTTAGCGATGTCAACAATGGATATTATTAAACTCTATGGCGAAGAGCCTGCTAACTTTTTAGATGTTGGTGGCGGCGCAACGGCAGAAAAAGTAACCGCCGCTTTCAAAATCATTACGGACGATCCACAAGTTAAGGGCATTTTGGTCAATATATTTGGCGGTATTATGCGTTGCGATGTTATTGCTGAAGGTGTGTTGCAAGCCGTAAAAGAAGTTGGGCTTAAAGTTCCACTGGTTGTTCGACTTGAGGGTACTCGAGTTAAAGAGGGGCAAAAGCTAATTGATGAAAGCTCGCTTGATGTTATCTCAGCTAGCGATCTTGATGATGCCGCACAAAAAATTGTTAAAGCCGTTAGAGCTACAAATTAGACCTGAAATAAAGGAATTAAATATATGTCTATTCTCGTAAATAAAGACACAAAGGTTTTGGTTCAGGGTCTTACTGGCAAAACTGGAACTTTCCACACAGAACAAGCACTTGCCTATTATAATACGCAAATGGTTGGTGGAACGCACCCCAAGAAGGGCGGCACAAAATGGACAAGTGCGCTTGATGGAACTGAGTTGCCAATTTTTGCAACTGTTGCTGAGGGCAAACAAGCAACTGGTGCTAATGCAACAGTAATTTATGTGCCCCCTGCTGGTGCGGCGGCGGCAATTATTGAGGCAATAGAAGCTGAAATAGAGCTTATAACCTGCATTACCGAAGGCGTTCCTGTACTTGATATGGTCGATGTTAAAGAGCGTCTTAAACATTCAAATTCACGACTTCTCGGCCCAAACTGCCCCGGTATTTTAACCCCTGAAGAATGTAAAATTGGCATTATGCCCGGAAATATTTTCTCAAAAGGCTCAGTCGGCATTGTTTCTCGCTCAGGCACACTAACTTATGAAGCAGTGTTTCAAACAACAAATGAGGGCTTGGGGCAAACAACAGCGATTGGTATTGGTGGCGATCCTGTTAAGGGGACTGAATTTATCGATGTGCTAGAATTGTTTTTGGCCGATGATGAAACAAAATCTATTGTAATGATCGGTGAAATTGGCGGCTCAGCAGAAGAAGATGCGGCGCAATTTATTAAAGATGAAGCTAAAAAAGGTAGATCTAAACCAATGGCAGGCTTTATTGCAGGCATTACCGCTCCTGCTGGGCGTACGATGGGTCATGCTGGCGCAGTTATTTCTGGTGGTAAAGGTGGCGCTGAGGACAAAATTGAAGCAATGGAAAGTGCTGGAATTAATGTTTCTCGATCACCCGCTCAAATTGGTAAAACACTGGTAAAAGCCCTAAGGGGATAATATTAGTGGTTAACTAAACTACAATGTTAACGGCTTACTAATTTATATTGTGCAAAACTGGTTGAAATTAGCTCGATTAGGTGAGCCTTGCTCCCCTTAACAAAGGAAGGCGTTTTTCTCGCCTTAAATAATCATGACACGACAAGATGAGAACAAACAATTTCTTGCAACTTCCTTTTTATATGGAGGTAATGCAGGTTATATTGAAGAATTATACGCCTCTTATGAGCAAGACCCTAATTCAGTTGATGAAAGTTGGCAGCAATATTTTGCAACTCTTGCTGACAGCCCAGAGGATGTAATAAAAAGCGCTAGTGCTCCTAATTGGGGGAGATCGGACTGGCCTCCACGCATTGATAGTGAATTAATTTCAGCGCTTGATGGGGATTGGGGCGAAATTGCCATTAAAACTCAAAAAGCGGTAAGTGAAAAAGCAAGTGATGGTGATAAAAGAAGCTCTAAACAAGATATAATGCTTGCAACAAGAGATAGTATTCATTCGATAATGATGATTAGAGCCTATCGTATGCGTGGGCATCTACACGCTGACCTTGATCCGTTAAAACTCAAAAAATTCGATGAAGCACCAGAGTTAGATCCAGCATCTTATGGTTTCACTAATGCTGATATGGGACGTAAGATTTTTATTGATGGATATTTAGGCTTAGAATTTGCCACCATTCCACAAATGTTAGAAATTTTACGCCGCACCTATTGCTCGACATTAGCTGTTGAATTTATGCACATGTCGGACCCGGAAGAAAAAGCATGGATACAGGAGCGTATTGAGGGGCCAGATAAAGAAATTCATTTCACAGAAATGGGTAAAAAGGCCATTCTCAATAAATTAATTGAGGCAGAGGGTTTTGAGAAATTTATTGACGTAAAATATACAGGAACAAAGCGGTTTGGTCTTGATGGCGGTGAAAGTCTTATTCCAGCCCTTGAGCAAATTATTAAACGCGGTGGTGCACTTGGAGTTAAAGATATAGTTTTAGGTATGGCGCATCGTGGTCGCCTCAATGTTTTAACTCAAGTTATGGGCAAACAACATCGCGCCCTATTTCACGAATTTAAGGGCGGTGCTTTTTATTCAGATGATGTTGAGGGTTCTGGTGACGTGAAATATCACCTTGGCGCAAGTTCAGATAGAAAATTTGATGAAAATAATGTGCACCTATCATTAACTGCTAACCCATCACATCTTGAAATTGTTGATCCTGTAGTTTTAGGAAAATGCCGAGCCAAGCAAGATCAGCATAATGCAAAAAGCGGACATTTTATTGAACCAAAGCAAAGCGAGCGCACTTCCGTTATACCATTATTATTGCATGGTGATGCAGCTTTTGCTGGACAGGGAGTTATTGCTGAATGTCTTGGTCTTTCGGGGCTTAAAGGGCATAGAACCGGCGGCTCAATTCACTTTGTTATAAATAATCAAATTGGCTTTACCACTTCGCCAATTCATTCACGCTCTTCACCATATCCAACAGACGTTGCTAAAATGATTGAAGCGCCAGTATTTCATGTAAATGGCGATGATCCTGAGGCTGTAGTTTATGCGGCTAAAATTGCTACCGAATATCGGCAAAAGTTTCATAAGCCTGTAGTTGTTGATATGATTTGTTATCGTCGATTTGGACATAATGAAGGTGATGAGCCAGCCTTTACCCAGCCGCTAATGTATAAAGCAATTCGCGCGCATAAAACTACTTTAACTATTTATTCGCAAAAACTCATTGATGAAGGTCTGATTAGTTTAGAAGAATTTGACAAGATGAAAGCCAACTGGCGAGAGCATCTAGAAGTTGAATTTGCAGCAGGTGATGATTACACGCCAAAGAAAACTGACTGGTTTGATGGCGCTTGGAAAAATCTAAAAAGAGCTGAAATTGATGGGCCTCGTCGTGGTGAAACTGGCGTTGATGAGAAAAAACTAAAAGCCATTGGGCAAAGCATAACAACAGCCCCTGCTGATTTTAATCTACATAAAACTATCAATCGTTTTATGAATAATCGTAAAAAAGCCATTGAAAGTGGTCAAAATATCGATTGGGCAACTGCTGAGGCACTAGCATTTGGCACGTTGGTAAGCGAAAATCACCCCATTAGGCTTTCAGGCCAAGATTGCGAGCGTGGTACTTTTTCACAACGTCATTCAGTTCTATATGATCAAATAAGCGAACAAACTTACACACCGCTAAATCATGTTGCAAAAGATCAAAACCGCTATGAGGTTATTAATTCAATGCTTTCAGAAGAAGCGGTTTTAGGTTTTGAATATGGCTATTCGCTCACCGAGCCAAACACGCTTACTCTTTGGGAAGCGCAATTTGGTGATTTTGTTAATGGTGCACAGGTGGTTATTGATCAATTTATATCATCTGGCGAGCGCAAATGGTTTCGTATGTCAGGTTTGGTTTTGCTGCTCCCCCATGGTTATGAGGGACAAGGGCCCGAACATTCATCGGCAAGAATGGAGCGTTATTTGCAACTTTGCGCCGAGGATAATATCCAAGTAGCAAATTGCACCACTCCTGCAAATTATTTCCATATTTTACGTCGTCAATTAAAACGTGATTTTAGAAAACCATTATTTTTAATGACCCCAAAATCATTGCTTCGTCATAAAAAGGCTACTTCTGCACTTTCTGAAATGGGGGCAGACAGCTGTTTTCATAGAATATTATGGGACGATGCGGAAGCACCAGGTGAGCCTAAAACTTCTATAAAACTAACAAGTGATGATAAAATTCGTCGTGTTGTGCTTTGTTCTGGTAAGGTTTATTATGACCTCTTAGAGGATCGAGAAAAAAGAGAAATTGATGATGTTTATTTATTGCGCATTGAGCAACTCTATCCCTTCCCTGCAAAGGCAATGTTAGATGAGCTTTCTCGATTTAAAAATGCTGAAGTGATTTGGTGTCAAGAAGAGCCAAAAAATATGGGTTCTTGGGCATTTATTCAACCCTATGTTGAATGGGTACTTGAGCAAATGGGCAGAAAAGGCGAGCGTCCTCGCTATATTGGAAGACCTGCCTCAGCATCTACTGCAACTGGTTTAATGCGTAATCATCTTATACAATTACAAGCATTTTTAGATGATGCTTTTGCTAAATAAATATAGCTAATATAAAGGAATAGATATGTCTGTTGAAATTCGTGTTCCCACTCTGGGTGAAAGTGTTACAGAAGCTACCATTGGCACTTGGTATAAAAAAGTTGGTGAGGCAGTTATTGCCGATGAGCCAATTGTTGAGTTAGAAACCGATAAGGTTACAATAGAAGTTCCTGCACCAAGTTCTGGTGTGTTAGAATCAATTTCTGCTGAAACTGGTGATAATGTTGAGGTTGATGCCCTGCTTGGTATGATAAAGGCTGGTGCAACTGCAACTGTTGCTAGCGCTCCAACTGCTACGCCAAAAGAAACACCAGCTCCAGCTCCTACTTCAAAAACCAGCGCACCAGTTTCAGTCAGCCCATCAGCTGCTAAGATGATGGCAGAAAAAAACATTGATAAGGCGCAAATAACTGGCACTGGCAAACATGGTCAAATAATAAAAGAAGACGTTATGGCAGCTTCTACAAAACCTGCACCAGTTGCAAGTGCCCCTGCACCAGCTACTGTTGCAAATTCAGATAATGGCTCACGTGAAGAACGGGTAAGAATGACACGTTTGCGTAAAACCATCGCCAAACGCCTAAAAGATGCACAAAATACCGCCGCTATGCTGACCACATTTAACGAGGTCGATATGGGGCCTGTTATGGATTTACGCAAAAATTATAAAGAATTATTTGAGAAAAAACATGGCGTAAAGCTTGGCTTTATGGGCTTTTTCACCAAAGCCGTAACCCACGCTCTAAAAGAAATTCCAGCCGTTAACGCTGAAATTGATGGCGATGATATCGTTTATAAAGAATATGCTCATATTGGCGTTGCAGTTGGCACGCCAAAGGGCTTGGTTGTGCCTGTTGTTCGTGATGCCGATCAAATGTCTATTGCAGAGGTTGAAAAAGAAATCGGTCGTTTAGGACTTGCCGCAAGAGATGGTAAATTATCAATGGCTGACATGCAGGGCGGCACATTTACGCTTTCAAATGGCGGCGTTTATGGCTCGCTAATGTCAACGCCAATTCTTAATGCACCGCAATCTGGCATTTTAGGTATGCACAAAATCCAACAGCGCCCAGTGGCAATAAACGGTGAAGTTGTTATTCGCCCAATGATGTATTTAGCGCTTTCTTATGATCATAGAATTGTTGATGGCAAAGAGGCGGTTACTTTCTTGGTGCGCATTAAAGAAAGCCTAGAAGACCCGCAACGTCTTGTGCTTGATTTGTAAAAACATACGTCCAAGAGGAGGCGTTTATTTGTTTTTGCAGGTTTTTGATATAGATCATTTCTCCTCGTACTACATCTACCTACCGCTTTTCAACAG